>QHVR01000151.1:2494-7642 GCA_003223595.1 Acidobacteriota bacterium | reverse complement strand
TATTCGACCAGTGCTTCCTGGGGGCGCTTCAGTTCGAGCAGCAGATCTGCCAACATTTCCCGCGCCGAAATGATTTCGGGATTGTTGTCGTCTTTGTCGGTTTCGTCTGCCAGCTTGCGAAGGGCGACTAAGGCTTCATCATCCTTGCCCTCGGCATGCTGCACCCATGCCGAGGCTTCCTGATAGTCTCGCGCAATCACTTCGGAGACATCCGTCTTCTTATCCGCCACGGATTTTTGGCGGATTTTCTCGATCTGCGCGAGATCTTTTTTCGCCTGCTCCAGCTTCCCGGTACGTGCTGCTCCGATGGCGCGGGCCCAGTAGGTGATGGAAGCATCGGCGGCGTCCTTGTTGTCCGGCTCGGGCAGCGCCGCCGCTTCGCTCCAATGATGGAGTTCCATGGCGTAGTTCGCCGGGAATTCAATCAGCGCGTAGGTGCGCGGAACGGTTCCCATGCCGTACATATCGTGCATTGGAGGCATGGCCTTTACTTCTTCAATCAACGTCTGAGCTTCGGATTCCCGTCCGCTTTGCAGGTAGGCATACACCAGGAAATCCATCGCATGGAATTGGTGTCCTTCACCGCCCATGCCCATGGCGGCCGTTTTTCGCGTGGCGGCGACCGAAGCAAGATTGGAATTGATATCGTCCTGCCACAGCCCGACTCGGGCAAAAATATGTGATGGCATATGCAGCGCGTGCGGCGCGGCGGGGGCGATCTGCGCGTATCGCCGCGCCGCGGGAATTCCGAGTTCCGCCATCACGGGCGTGTCGTACGTATGGATCAGGTAATGCGCGACACCGGGATGATCCGGCTCGATGGCAAACAGCTTTTCCAGAACGTCGGCCGCTTGCTTGCGATGATCCATGTTCTCATCGGAAGCCAGCAGGGAGAGCGCATAGAACGCCGCCGCCTCGTGGTCATCGGGATAGGCTTCGTACGCGTTTTTCATTGCTGCCGAGTACGCCGCAGCACGGGCTTTATAGTCTCGCTTCCTGGAGCCGGAGTAGAAAGCTTTGGCAGCGCCGATATATACCTGCTCGCGGGCAGTGGCTGTCTTCTGCAGCTTCTGGGCACCTTTGACTTCCTTCGCACCCCTGGCGGTCACTTTCGCGTCCGGATGATTCCATAGCTGGTGCCACAAGCTCATCGCCACTCCCCAATGCGCCATGGCGCACTTGGGATCATCTTTGGCGATGTCCAGAAACTCCTTTTCCGCTTCTTCATACCAGAAGGAATGCAGCAACGCGACTCCGCGCTGGAACGGCTGCTGCACCGACGCCGCGCAGGAAACGGGAAAATGAACTGTGCCCAGTTGGGTTTCGGTGAGGTCTTCGTGATGATGGTGGTCTTTGTCTTTCTCGTCGTCGGCAAACGCGAGCTGACACAGGCTCAGCAGCAGGAACAAACTTGCGATTTTCTTCATCGAGATCTCCCCAGGGGCGGCGACACGAATTCTAGTCACGCCAGAAACCAGGGTCAAACGGTCCTCGATCCTGAGCAGGTGAGCTCAGGCCTGCTTGGATTCCCTATGCGATACTGAATATATGCAGTCCCCGCTTCATCTGCCCACCGCCGCGACCGACCCCAAGTCCGTGAAGGTAAACATCACATCCGGTAGCGGGATGGACATTGAATGGAATGATGGGCACGTTTCGCACTACAGTTTCGTCTACCTGCGCGATGCCTGCCCCTGCGCCATGTGCGAAGAAGAGCGGGGCAAGGCCGGGCGGCGTCCCGGCGAGCCTGCCGGCACTCCTCCTGGCCAGTTGGTCATTTTTAAGCCTGCCGCGAAACCGGTTTCCGCTGAGGGCGTCGGCAAATATGCCATCAAGTTCTCCTGGAACGACAGCCATGACCTGGGGATCTACTCGTGGAAGTTCCTGCGTGAGGTCTGCCCCTGCGACGAATGTAAGAAATCGCGCGCTGCGCACTAATTACGGCGTCGGCAGGGAACCGGAGAGCCGAAGTTCGCGTCCAAGACAGTGGGCCTCAGCCCGGATATTGAACCGCGCTCCAAAAACTGCATAATCCTTAAGTGCCGATGAGTTCGCATACTCCAAGCCCGGTCCTGCAGTCGGTTGTGAACGAACTGCTGCCGGACTTGCGCGCGAAGGCCTCGTGCGAGCAGGTCGGACTCAACGCGGAATCCTTCTCAGAAATCTTGCTGGAGGTGGGCAGTAAGTATTCGGCTTCCGCTCCCGCTGCTGAACTCCGCACTTTTTTTCTGTCCCTCCGTGTCGACGAACTTGCGTTGGCCCGGGCGTGCGCCGGCGGCAACAACTCCGCCTGGGAAATCTTCCTGACCCGCTTCCGCGAAAAGCTCTACCTGGCCGCGCTCCGAATTGCCCGTGACCTCTACGGCACCAGTACTCGCGACGGCCACCGGGTTTCAAAGCTGGCCTCCTATACCGGACGCGGCTCTCTGGAAGGCTGGCTTCGGACGGTATTAGCGCAGGAATATGTCAACCGTTACCGCCGTACCAAACGGCTGGTCAGTCTCGAGGAAGAATCGGAGGAAGGCCTGCAGTTCGCAGCTCCGGAAGCCCAACCCTCCGCAGGCGCTGACACTCGTCTGGAGCAAGCGACCGATGAGGTTCTTGCCCAGCTTGCCCCGGAGGATCGCGCCGTCCTCGCTGCTTATTATCTGGATGGACGGACTCTGGCGGAGATTGCCCGCATGCTGGGGGTTCATGAATCCACCATCAGCCGGAAGCTTGATAAGCTCGCCAAGTCGTTGCGGAAACAGATTCTTGCCAGCCTGACGCGCCGCGGGATGTCACGGCGCCAAGCCGAAGAAGCCATTGAAGTTGATGTTCGTGACCTGAAGGTCGATATTCGCCGTAGTCTGGCGCAAGATTCGCCTTCTGGAGCGTTCTCTAGCAAGACGGTGGAGGCCAGAGTCCGGGAAGGCGAGGGGTAGTTAGGACCCAGTGTGGTTTGAAGTTTAGAAACTGAGATGACCGAGATTCCCAAAATCGTGCGCGCGCGCCTGAATCAGGCAGGCAGCGCCCCATCTCCGCATCCCGATGCGAACCTGCTCACCGCGTTTGCCGAGCGGTCGTTAACTGGGCCCGAGCGCAGTACCGTGCTCGATCATCTCTCACACTGCGCCGAATGCCGCGAAGTCGTGGCCTTGGCGCTCCCCGCTACCGAATCGTTACAGCCTGCGCTGCAATTCTCCGCTAGCCGCAAACTAACTTGGCCCATCCTCCGTTGGAGCTTGACCTCTGCCGGGGTGCTTGGTCTCGCCCTGTTCGGCTTCGTTGAATATGGACACCGCGCCGACTCGGCGAAGATGGCAAAAAATTCACCGGCGCCGGCCGCTATGGCAGTGCGCGTTGAACCGATCCCTGTAGCGCCTGCCCGGGACCAAATGAGGGCAAGCGAGGAACGATCCCAGACGGCGGCCTCAGCGCGGGGCTATGCTTTAGCGACTCCGGAACAAGATCGGAACGAGCCTCCGCCAAAAACTGAGCTGGCCAAAGACTTGAGCGCTCCTGCTGTGCGCGGAGCTCTGGCCCACGGTCCACGGCAAACCAATCAATTTCAGCAACAGAATGCCAATACCTTTCAGGTTCCGGCTCGGGCGCAGAACGTCCCGGAAACAAAGCAGCCAGTTCCACCGCCGACTGCAAGCAGAGTCTCCGGAGCGAGCGAGGCGGTTGAGGTTCAATCGCAGTCTGCCCAGCTAGACGACCAATCCCGGGTGACCGATTCCTTAGTCGCCGCAAACAACCCAACGCCACAGCCCGTGCTCCCTAGCGCCTCCGACGGTGAGGTCAGCCGGGCCAAATCCGCTCCGGCCGCGGCGCCCGTGGCGCCTGCTCAGGCCCCGCCCTCTGCATTGGAAAGCCAGGGAAGGACATTCCAAGCTCTGCTTTTAGTCACTCCCACCTGGATGGTGAACTCCGGCCGCCTGCAGCGGTCATTGGACCAGGGACAGACTTGGCAGGATGTAAACGTCGTTGCAAGCGCCGACACCGCAGCTAGCATGGAACTGGCGATCGCTTCCAGCAAGGCCGGTAAGACCCGGAAAGACAAGAAGGCAATTTCCACGGATCCCGTGTTCCGAGCCGTAGCTGCGAATGGAGCGGACGTCTGGGCGGGCGGTACTGCGGCGTCCCTTTACCATTCGCCCGACGCCGGCGCTCATTGGGCGCGAGTCATTCCAACCTCGGAATCTGCGACCCTGAGTGGCGATATCTTAACATTGGAGTTCCGGGATCCACAGAACAGCAGGATTTGCACCTCCACCGGCGAGGTCTGGACCACCACTGATAGTGGACAGTTCTGGAAAAAACAATAGGCTAAGCAGGCAGCGGCCGCTTATTCTTCGCCCATTTCACGACCAATCCCATTACCAAAGTGACGTTTACACGATCAGAGGCGAACCCTACTATCCAGTTCGTAGTTTGGCAGTTCTGGGGGAGGGCTGCCGAGGCGTCCTGGACTGAAAAGTCGAGGGCGCTTTCTTTGTTTTCCCGCGAACCCTGATCCGTTGGCTCCTGTCCCCGTTCAATCCCTGTTTTCACCCGCCCTGTGGTGGAAGTTGGACAAATCTCGGAATATTTCGGCACCCTAGTTCCGATCCTGCCGAGGGGCGTATATGCAGATATGAGGCGTTTTCGTTTCCGGGCGGTGTGCCGCATCGCCGTGCTGTCGTTTTGCGCTGGCCTCGGCAGTTGGCCTGCATTGCTACAAGCCCAGGAGAGCTATTTCGTCACCTACTCGCACCAAATGGAGGAACCGGGAAATCTGGAGATCGCTGCTAAAAGCCTAGCTGGCGCTCCCAAAGGAGGCAATCCCTTCGTCGCCACGGCTCTTGAATTCGAATATGGCGTCAATGGCTGGTGGACTGCTGAACTGTACCTAGACGGGCAAACCACCATTCACGAAAGCACGGTTTTTACCGGCTTCCGTGTCGAAAATCGAATCCGTCCGCTAATGCGCGAACACTGGATCAATCCGGTGCTCTACTTTGAGTTCGAGGACCTCAATGCGGCCGACAAGGCGTTACTTGAGGTTGTCGGTCACGACACCAGAGAAGACTTAATTCCCCGCAACAGCCGCGCTGAAAAGGAGCACGAGGCCGAACTCAAGCTCATCCTCTCCAGCAATTTCGAGGGCTGGAACGTCTCGGAGAA
>QHVR01000151.1:0-2426 GCA_003223595.1 Acidobacteriota bacterium | reverse complement strand
GCAGAACTATACGGCGGACTGGGCGAACGCCACAGCTTCGGGCTTTCGGAGACCTCCCATTACATCGCCCCCATCGTGTCGTGGGACATTCCGCGCGGCCCGTCCATTCGTTTTTCCCCAACGTTTGGTTTGAATCGCAACAGCAATGGCTTTCTATTCCGCTTTATGTTGTCGTATGAGATCGACCAATTCTTCTCGCGGGTGCGAGGTCGACAATGAAGCTCACCGCAGTCATCACTTGTCTGTTGCTGGGGGGAATGGCGTTTGCCGGAGCTGGGGATGGAAGTTGGTTGCGCAAAGTCTCGGAAAAAGATCGCGCCCGTTTGAATCCTCTGGCCAATGATCCTGACGCGATCGCAGCCGGGGCCAAGATCTATGCTGAACATTGTGCTCCCTGTCATGGCGATAATGCCGAAGGCAAAATGCAGGGCAGGCACTATCGCCCGAATCTCCATTCCAGGCGCGTCAAAGAAGCCACTGCAGGAGAACTTTTCTGGTTGCTTACGAATGGCAGCCTTCGAAACGGAATGCCTTCGTGGAGCCGCTTCCCCAAACTCGAGCGCTGGCAAGTGGTTACGTATGTGAAATCCCTGCATTGATTCATTTGGCGAACATCAGGCGAATGCGGTCGCTGCGACTTTCCTTACTGCTCCGACATCTAACGCAGTGGTACGATAATGAGTTGGGCTTCCCTAGGGATGCACTCATATAGATCGCCCACCCCGGCAACGCCAGCTCGATGCAGCGTCGGCCGACAGCGCGGCGTTTACAGCGAGGAGAAAGCATGGCAGGCAACGGAATTGTGGAAGTGACAGACGCGAATTTTGATCAGGACGTACTAAAATCGGATAAGCCGGTTTTGGTGGACTTCTGGGCAACCTGGTGCGGACCCTGCCGCGCTATCGCCCCTATCGTCGAGGAGCTCGCGAGCGAGTTCCAGGGCAAGGTGAAGATCGGCAAGATGGACGTCGACTCCAATCAAGCTACCCCGATGCGCTACAAAGTCACCGGTATCCCAACCTTGCTGGTGTTCAAAGGCGGCCAAGTCGTCGAGCAGCTAGTCGGCTACAAGCCAAAGGACGCGATCAGCCAAGTCCTCAATAAGCACATCGGCTAAAAGGTATCACTGCATGCAGCGCCCGGGAATTCCGGGCGCTTTTTATTGGCGCGGAATGGGAACTGCTAGTACTTCCTCAGCACGCCAATGACTCTGCCCTGCACATCGACAGAACCCGCCGGGACGATGATCGGCTTCATGGCCGCATTCGAAGGCTGCAGACGAATCTTGTCACCTTCGCGATAGAAGCGCTTCAGGGTCGCGTCTGCGGAATCGACCAGCGCAACCACGATGTCACCATTGTGGGCAGTTCGCGCTTTCTCAACCAGAACGTAATCGCCATCGAGAATAGCCTCGTCCTGCATTGAATCCCCACGCACCTCGAGCACGAACACTTCTTTCGACCGCACGAAGTCCGCCAGCGAAATGGTTTCCGGATTTTCCACGGCTTCAATCGGTTGACCTGCCGCAATCCGGCCCATCAATGGCAGTACCAGGCCGGTGTTCACGGACATAGACTGCTTCAATTTTCCTTTGGCCGGAAGAAGATCGATGGAGCGGCTGCGGTTGTAATCGCGAGTGAGCAGTCCCTTCTTTTCCAGATTCGAGATGTGCTTGTGAACGGTGGCGAGCGAGTTCAGCTGGAGTCCTTGCCCGATCTCTTCGAAGGAGGGCGAGTAGCCGTGCTCCGTCACGAACCGAGAGATGAAGTCATACACTTCGTGCTGCCTGCGTGTGATCGCCATGTCGCCATTATTGGCGAAGATAAAGCGAAAAAGCAAGAGAAATGCTGGGACCTCAGCACATAGGGCACGGAGCACATGAAGGAACGCACGAAACGCTTGAGCGTCTTTTCGCGCTGAAACTTTTTTGTGCTTCGCAACTCCAATGTTGCAGCTCTGATTGTTTTGAAGGAGAAGCGAAATGTCTGCATTCACTAAGGCTGCCGTCGCTCTACTCGGATCTGTTCTCGGCGCAACGGCCTGCAACGCCAAGGCCAACCCAGCGGTAGCAATTCCTGCCCCGGTTGTGGATGCCCCGCGTGCGTCCATCGCCGCGAAGCAGACTGCCGTCATTTCGGGGGGATGCTTCTGGGGAGTTCAGGCAGTGTTCCAGCACGTGAAAGGCGTGATCAGCGCAACGTCGGGCTACTCCGGCGGGTCCGCCCAGACCGCGGAGTACGAAACCGTCAGCACAGGACAAACGGGCCACGCCGAATCCGTCGAGATTGTTTACGATCCTTCCCAGATCACCTACGGAGAGCTCTTGCGCGTCTTCTTTTCGGTTGCGCACGATCCCACCCAACTGAACCGCCAGGGACCCGACGAAGGCACGCAATATCGTTCTGCAATCTTCTACAACAGCGGCG
>QHVR01000150.1 GCA_003223595.1 Acidobacteriota bacterium | reverse complement strand
TCGGCCAGATGACAAGCTTGCGGCAACTTTGTCCGCCATTTTAGCCCGGAACTCGCAAGATCGGTAGCACTTTCACGTGTCGCAGATCTCTCTTACTGTTTCGTGTAACGCAGCGCAACACATCCTGACTTAGAGACCTTTGAGTCAACCAGTTTTAACTTCAGACTCTCCCGCAGTCTAACCCCTTCCAACAACCGCGTCCCTTCTCCTGCAATGATTGGAGAAACCACAAAGATATATTCATCCGCCAGGCCAAGCTCGATAATTTGTGAAGCAACGCTCACACCGCCGACTAAAATATTTTTGCCTTGCTCCTGTTTCAATTTAACTATCTCGTCGCGAAGGTCAGTACGAACAATTCTCGTATTTCGATCTTCAACGCTGTCCAGTGATCGAGAAAATACAACTTTCTTGACGGAGTCAAAGGCTCGAGCAAATTCGTTCGATGCCTTCGTCATAGACTGGTTTTTTGCGACCTCAGGCCAAAAAGGAACCATTAATTCATAGGTCTTACGCCCGAACACCTGCAGGTCAGCCTCTCGCATCAGGTGAGTAAAGTACTCATGTGTCTCTTCGTCAGCCATTTGCTTCGTGTGGTCGCAACAGCCGTCTAGAGTAGTGTTGATCGCGAAGATTAGCTTTCTCATGGGATTGTCCGACCCGATTTATCTACCAGCGCTCATCAGAGTTGGAAGCCTCGTAGGCTGGATCGTTCATCTTATATTGGTTGAGTGGGCAGAAATCGACAGCAGGAGCAGACTGTTCCAGCTCCTGGAGTCCTCGACACCTCTCGCGAGAAAAGGCGGCTTCGGACAGCCTCGGATAGCGCTTTTGCTGGCGCAGAGCATAGCGCCTTTGGGTGGCGCAGCGGTTTACCGCTGCGATCTAACCACTCATAAAAGCCCCGGCTTCAGCCGCCGAGGTGTCGCGCTAAAATTGGTAAAACCCAACGCTAGCTCGAGATACCCCTCTAGACCGGCAACTGATCCTGCATCCAGCCCGGCGATTCCACCTTGGGCTCGGTAGTGAGGTCGAGGATGAGCCGTTCGAGAACCATGCGCTTGCTTACGGGATTGGAGCGCAGCGCCAAGTCCGCCTTGGCCACCAGCCGGATAGCACGGGTCAACTCTCGGCGGGACTTATAGCGCCGGGCCTGCCGGATAATGTCGTCCGCGGCAAACGGAGGCACGCGAAACCCCTGCCACAGCGCCGCCCAAAGCATGCGCTGATCTCGCACGTTGCGTTCCAGGATAATCAGCATCTGGCGAAAGCTTTTGGCCAGCATGTAGACGTGTCCGATGGAAGCCTCTTCGCCATCGCCCGACGACAGGATGGCATCCAGGACTTCCAGAGCGCGCACCCGGTCCTTCGACGAGATCGCATCGGTCAGCTCGTAGAGCGACCTCTGCTTGGCGGCCAGCACCATCGTCTCCACGTCGCCCAGCGTGATCCGCTTTTTCTCGCCCACGTACAGAATCAGCTTCTCCAGTTCATTGGAGATCATCATCATGTCGCCGCCGAGCGCGTCGACCAACTCGCGCGCGCCATCGGCCTCGATCTGCACCGCCTGACTCGTACAGTAGTCGCTGATCCAGCGCACCGCCTCGCCTTCTTCCACCCGCGCGAGTTCGACGATTCCGCAGTACTGGCCCAGGGTGTCGCGAATGCGCTGGTAGCGCTCCCGGTCCTGCATCTCGATTTTGCGAACATCGGCGGGGATGCTGATGTGATCGGCCACAAACACAATCAACGCGTCAGGATTGGGATCCTTGCAGTAGTCCTCGATGGCAGCGAGCTTCTCTTCATTGGAACCGCGGCCGAACAGATTTTTCACCCCGCGTACGAAGAAGACCTGGAAGGGCGCCATCAGCGAGGGAGTCCGGGCACGATCGAGAACCTCGGCCAAATCCGTATCCCCGAGGTCGAATTCAAACAAACTAAAATCCCGCAAGTCCGCCGGGACCAGGTGCTCCAGAATGGCGTCGCGAAAGCGCTTGCGGAAGAAGGCTTCGTCACCCACAAACACGTAAGCCGCGCGCAGCTTGCGCGACTGCAGATCACTGACAAACCGCTCGGCTTGGGCAAAAGCGCGCATCAGAACTGGTTATTCTCTACAGGCGACTCTAGCATTGACGCCCCGCCTCGGCTAGTAATCGGCTCGCGACTACATCCGGCTCAGAAATGCAATAACGTCCGGAGCATTCCAGTCGACCGGCCCTACAAATTTCCGCCGCAACACGCCCTGGCGATCGATGATATAGGTCTCCGGCCAGCCCGAGGTGCCGTACATGGACGCAACTTTCTGCTCGGGATCGCGCACGGTTACAAAGTTAATATTGTGGAGTTTCAGAAAGCGGTGGTAGGCGTCACCGTCCACGTCAATGCTCACGCCCACCACCACGAGGCCGCGCCCTTTCATCCGCTCTTGCAACGTCATCAAGGATGGGAGTTCCTCCACGCATGGCGGACACCACGTAGCCCAGAAGTTCACCAGCACTACCTGCCCCCGGTACTGGTTCAGGCTGACACTGTGGTCGGAATCCGCGACGGTAAATTCTTTCGCCGGCGATCCCACGTGCGGCGGCCGCGATCCGCTATAGCACCCGGAGCACAGCACGGTTACCAGCACGGCCGTCAGTAGGCCAAAGCGCCTCACCATCAAAATCCCTCCAGAATGTTCGCGACCAGCGTACGGGCAAAGTCCTGCGAAAGGCGGCGGAACGCGGGAGAGTCTTCCTCAAAGAAGCTGGATAAATCCTGTGACACCTCGTACTGCTCGCGAAACAGGTACGCTGGATTCTGGTAAAGAACCTTGCCGCCGCGATCGCTCAAGGTCACACTCATGCTGACCACAACCAGAACGCTGGCGGCGCGCCCGGTAGAAGTGTCGTAGGTCAGCGGCGAGGCCGTAGTGGAGAGCACGGTACCTCGTAGAGTCGCGTCGGCATCGGTAGTATCAGGGACGATGTGATAGCGCGTCCGCGTGTTGAATTCGCGCACAACAGAACTGGTGAGCGTCTGATCGATGCGATAGGTCAGCGTTTCGTTTTTGAAAGGGGGAACCGCGATGGTGGTGAGGTTCTGCGGAAGCTGGGCCGCGTGTCCGGCGGTGTGATATCCGCACCCCGTGGTGACGCCCAGCAGGAGGCAAAATATCAGGCCCGCGAATCTGTTCACTGGATCTTCCCTGTCGGACGCATCGCGGTCATGCTCTCCGCAC
>QHVR01000149.1 GCA_003223595.1 Acidobacteriota bacterium | reverse complement strand
AACTTCTTTTGCAGAGCCTGAATTTCTTTCTGGCCTTCGTTGCTGCCGAAAATCGCTTCCTGGATATTGATGGTTCCGACCTTGGTGGCACCAGTGGGCCCGGTGGTCGTGGCAGGCGCGGAGCCCGCCGGAGTTGTTGCAGGTGCAGCCGCCGCACTCGACGGGGTGGCGGCGCTGCCGGTTTGGGCTAGTGCGGAAAACGTCAAGGTCACCGCAATTGCCAGAAGAACGCGCACAAACTTGCTTTTCATTGGATCGGTTGAACTCCTTGGAACATGGTTCCGGGAATGATCTTTCTTTTTGCTCTCAGATCGCTTCTCAGTCAATCGCTGGGCCGCTTTGAATGAGGTCTCCGCTGCAGTTGCGGCCGCCATCGGAACAGGCGCACTGGACTGCCACTTTCAGGCCAGCTATACGGACGAGCGGTCCACCCCTCGCACTCGCTAGATGGCGTGGATCAGCATCAATTATATTGATCCCGCTCGGCTACAGTCAAACCCCTACCCTGGATAGTTGCCGCCGATGACGCCAGCTCGACCCCCATTTGCTCTTCTAAAACGTGGTTGCCACGGTAAAGCGGAACGTCTTGCGCGGTTCCCGCAGCAGGAAGTTTGGAGCGTAAGTATTCACCGCCAGGTGATAGGTGTAGTCCCCGGCAGCCCCCGCCGGGAACATGCCGCGCGTGATCGGGATTGGCGGCGTCGCTTGCTCATTCAAGCGGAACGGATTGTAAGCCCAATAGATGCGGAACGGTGCGTTGATGACCGGCAGGAACATCTGCAATTCCAGCCCGGTCGAAACGCGCGGCTTCCAATTGGTGGCGCTCAACACCTGCAAGTACTTCGAGGGAGTGGGATTCAGAATAGTGCCCCCAGCGCAGTTGTAGCCCGGATCGAGCGTCGCACAACCAAAGGGAGTACCGATGACCTGGTCATATTGCGCGGTCGCAATCTGCAACTGCGAGCGCCGAATCACGGGATCGATGCCGCTATCGATAAAAGGAGCGACGGCGACCGGGCCGGCGATCGTGATGCGATACTCCAGGTTCGTCCACACACTGAGATCCCCGCCGGGGAATACGATCTGATCGACTGGAATGGGGACAGTCCAGTTTCCCTGCCGAGGATTCGAGGGATTCTTCAGAACCGGTGTTCCGTCAGGATTCGTGAGCGTGATTACGTTCGAACTGGGCAAAAACGCGACCGGCGAGACGGAGCGGATATCGAATCCGCGAATATCGTTCTCGCCGCCCATATAGAAGCGCTGGAACGGCGGCGCTACCAGCCCGCCATACCCGCTGATGAAGGATGCATTCACACTGTAGCCGATGGTGTTCCTTCGCTTCTGCATCGGAAAGAACTGCTTGTACTGGATGATCGGCCGGATGGAACGCACCGAGTCCGGCGAACTCCGCTCCCAGCGTCATCTGCTTTCCGCTATGAGGGAACATGCCGCTGTCGAGCGTGTTGAAGGAGAAGTTGGGGAAGATCTTGCTGGTGATGATTCCGTTTACAGCGTTCGGTCCGGAGATACCGCGGAACGCGATGAAGTCAAACAGGGTCTTCGACGCCGTGCTCAAGGGAATGAGGGTGGAGCGGTCCAGCGAATAAGTCAGGCCAAGGCGCTTGAAAGAGCGTCTCAGCGGATAGCTGAGCGACGTGGTGAAGCCTACGCTCGACTGCGAATAGTTCTGCAGGTTCTGCAGAACGGCACTCGGCAGGTTGAGATTCTGGCCGCTGAAAATCGATAACTGCCGCGCCTGGTTGTAGCTGATCTTGTTCCCGAACACCGTGAATCCGAACTGCAAAGGCCGGTCAAACATGTAGGGCTGAGTGAAGCCGAACATGACGCTGCGCGCCAGATTGCCCAGGCTGATCTGCATCTGCAGCGTTTCGCCTTTGCCCAGGAAGTTGTTGGTCGAGTAGTTCAGTCCGATAAAGGCACCTTCCAGGCCGCTGACGCCGCCGTTCAATCCAATGCTGTTCTTCCCTTTCTCATGCACCTTGAGAGTCAGGTCTACTTGCCCGTTCTTCTCGTCCAGCCTTTTTTCCGTCACATTGGGGTCATCCGGCTTGAGCTGGTCAAAGTAGGAAAGCTGGTTCAAACGCTGCAGGCTGAGTTCCCACAGGCGCGAGTCGTAGATGCCGCCTTCTTCCAGCGACAGTTCACGGCGGATTACTTTATCGCGCGTCGTCGTATTTCCCTGGAACTCGATGCGCCGCACGTAAAACTGCTTTCCCTCGTCAATATCGATTTCCAGGTTCGCCAGTTTCTTCTCGTCGTCGAAAGTAGTGGAGGGAACGCCGGTGTAGTTGATGTATCCGTACTGGCCGTAAGCCTTGCGCAGGTTCTCGAGGCCCTTTGCAACCTTCTCGCGGCTGAAGATGTCCCCATCCTTCAGCGGAAAAAGATTACGCAGAGCGGCGGTATTAGAAAGGAATTTATTGTTCTTGAACGTGATCTTACCCAGCCGGTACTTGTCCCCTTCGTCGATCGGCATGGTGATGTCCACGGCCTTGCCCGGTCCGGATTGCAGCAGGGGAATGTGAAATCCCTTGTGGCCGGTATCGTGGATCACAGTTTTCGGATCTGTGACGTTGGCCTTGAAGTATCCGCGGTTCTGGTACTCGGCTCGAACCCGCTCTGTATCTTCTTCGAGCTTGGTGGCGTCGTAGGTCTTGGCGAAGATGTTTTCCAGGAAAATGGAGTGTGGGATGCCGATCGGCCGCAGGTTCTTCATGGCGGCACGGAGGACGCGGCTGCTGATGTTCTTATTTCCGTCGAAGCGGATCTTACCTACCTTAACCTTCGGGCCTTCTTTCACTACGAAGGTGATGCCCACGGCGGCGGGCGGAATCTGCCGCACTTCAGTACGAATGCTGGCGAACTGACGTCCGTGCTCGGCAAGCAGGTTCTTGATCGAAACCTCGGCCTTCTTGATGCGTGTCGGATCGTACTGGCTCTCCACCACCAATCCGACCTTATCCTGCTTGAAGCGGTCGAGAATGTCGCTCTGAGAAACTGAACTTGTACCTACGTAGGTGATCTCGCGGATGGTCGGCTTTTCTTTCACCTGTACGATCAGGCGCCAGCCTTTGGGCGTCTGCTCGCGGAGAAACTTGACGTCTTCGAAGTAACCGGTATTCCAAAGAGAGTTGAAATCTCGTTCGAGGGCAGCCTGATCGTAGATATCACCCGGCTTGGTGAAGATGCGCGCGCGAATGGTATCGGCGGGGATGCGCCGGTTGCCCGTCACCGTGATCTCGGAGACCACATCCGTCTGCGCCGATGCCAGTCCTGCCACTCCAAAAACAATGGTTGCGAGCGCCAGCCAAAAGCCGCAATACCGCTGCGCCACCCGCACCCAAGACCGTTGAAATGAAGGAGTTGGCACCAGTGCGCCTCCGGGAACGCAGGCGCCGCTGGGCACAACAAGGTTCTCCGAATGAAAGCGAAAAGGAATCGCTACGACCTCAGCCTCTGGGATGTAAGAAAACTGCAATTATACGGTAGAGCGAGGGAAAGCGTCCAAAGCGGCTCTCAATTGGCATCCTTCGGCCGCTCTGAATTTTTTTCGGGTATGGGCCTCACTCCTTAGGACCTGATCACTGACCGCCCGTCAGTGGCCGGTAATTTTCTCTACCTCCACCAAGACGGAATAAAACGTGGCGGAGTTGCCCATGTCGGTAAGTTTTTCTGAGGTTAAGCTGTTGATGCTTTGAAAACCTGGGGCGATCTTAGCCCAATTCAGCTTGGCGGAAACTACGCCGGGCTGCACTCTTCCATCCACTTTCGCGGTCAGCTCAACTTCTCCGCGTTGGTTGTAGACGCGCACGCGATCGCCGTCAGCAATGCCCCGCGCTCGCGCATCCGGGCTGGAAAGTTCCAGCAGGCCGGGCGTTTCCATCTCCTGCACAGAAGGCAAATTGGAGAAA
This sequence comes from Acidobacteriota bacterium, assembly GCA_003223595.1. Classification (GTDB taxonomy): domain Bacteria; phylum Acidobacteriota; class Terriglobia; order Terriglobales; family Acidobacteriaceae; genus Sulfotelmatobacter. Next base: position 856 of record QHVR01000149.1, on the reverse strand, counting down.
GTAGTATTCAGAAAATTGTCGGCTTTGCGCGCCAGCAGTTCCAGTGGCAGATCCTTCTTGCCGTGACGCGACTCCGAAGGTGGCGTGAACTCCGCGACTGGATCAAGTCCCAGAGCCTTCAGGCTCTCGCAGTAAAACTCGGCTTTTCCCGAAGGCGTACGAAACCCGCCGTGTGCAAAAGGAAGAAACGGAGCTGGGTCCACTCCCGGCTGTCCTGGGGAGCCAGGCTCCGATCCCCGGTCCGTATCGCCTGCCTTTCTCTCGAAGGTGAATCTCGCATGGCCCGATTCCAGCAGCTCGCGGTTCATTCCGTCCATCCAGGGAGCGTCAGACTCGAGCGCGAGATCGATCATGTCATCCACAGTCTCCGAGAAACACTCTTCGGTGAATCCCATGCGCTGCGCCAGCGCGCGGAACACGTCTACATTGGACCGGCACTCGCCTAGCGGCTGAATCGCCTGGTTTGAAACCTGCAAGTAGTAATGCCCGTACGCCTTCTGCAAATCCTTGTGCTCGAAAAAAGTGGTGGCCGGTAGCACGATGTCCGCGTAATCCGTAGTGTCGGTGAAGAACTGCTCGTGCACCACGGTAAACAGATCGGGCCGCATCAAGCCGCGCACGACCTCATCGTGATTTGGACAAACCGCGGCTGGATTCGAGTTGTAGACGAACAATGCCTTTACCGGAGGATCGCTCACCTGGTTCAGCACTCGGCCTAACTCCACCATGTTGAGGGTTCGAGCTGGCCGTCCTAAAGCGACGTCCATCAGGTCTGTACGCTTCAAGGCCGAGGAGTTGAGGTCCGCCGCACCGCTCAGCGACATTTGAAAGCCGCCGCCGACTTGCTTCCACGATC
>QHVR01000148.1:1123-4507 GCA_003223595.1 Acidobacteriota bacterium | reverse complement strand
CGTAGGCTTCTGCTTTCTCTGTCCCCAAATCTCTTTTCATTCCGCAGCAGTGTGCCGGGAGCTTTCGCCTGCGCTCAGCAGAACATTCATCATTGCAAGCCCCACAACGGCTTCCCGGTTACTCCGGTTACGTTGGGTACGGTGCTCCATCGGCCTATGATCCGGGAAAGGATCATTCTATGAAACGCCTTAGCTTTGTGGTTTCACTCACCAACAACGACAACGATTATCAGTTGGAACAGGCGGCAGCGGCGGAGAAAGCGGCCCGGCGATGGGGCGTGGACGTAAAGATCATTCATGCCGGCAATGACGCGCTGGCGCAAAGCCAGCAGTTGCTGCACTACGTGCAGGACTCGTCGGTGGTGCGGCCGGACGCCATCATGTTCGAGCCATCCGGCGGGACGGCGTTTCCGCAGGTGGCGCGGGCAGCCGCGGCGGCGGGAATCGGATGGGTCGTGCTGAACCACGACGTTGACTACGTCCACGAGTTGCGGCGGACTTATAAGGTTCCAGTATTCGCCATCAGCTCCGACCACCAGGAGGTCGGGAAAATTCAAGGACAGCAACTAGCCGCGCTTCTGCCCAATGGCGGCACGGTGCTGTACATCGAAGGCCCGGCGAATAGCTCGGCTGCCAAAGACCGCACCACAGGCATGATGAGGAATAAGCCCGCCAACATCCAGATCAAGTCGATGCGCGCCAACTGGACCGAAGAGAGCGCTTATCGCACGGTGAGCTCGTGGCTTCGCCTGCGGACCTCGCTGGAGAGTCACATCGATGTGGTTGCCGCGCAGGATGACAGCATGGCCATAGGTGCGCGAAAAGCGTTTCAGGAACTAGGGGAAGGCGATCGCGCGCGCTGGCTCAGGATTCCGGTGACCGGTTGCGACGGCATGCCGAGGACGGGACAGGCATGGGTCAAGAATGGCACGCTGGCAGCGACGATCTTCATCCCTCCCAATACAGACTTAGCGATCGAGATGTTGGTGGAGGCCTTCAAGAACGGCAGCACGCTGCCGGAGAACCGAGTGACCGCGCCCGAATCCGTGCCATCACTGGCGGAGCTGGCGGCGGCCGGAAAGAAAGCAACGCGCGCCGCCGGCGCATAGCGGCGCAAGAATCATCTAGGGACAGCCATCAACGAATGTCCAGGTTGAGCGCAACTCGACCGGTTTTGAAGCCCACGCGAGCGGCCGGACTTCGCCCCGCACGGAGAGCGGAACGCGGCTCTCCTTCGTAGGCCGGCAAACGCCCAGATCGAACCGTATTCTTCCAAACTAAGTCGCCTCCGCGAATGTGCTAGATTGGGCTCACGGGCCCATAGCTCAACGGTTAGAGCAGCAGACTCATAATCTGTTGGTTCAAGGTTCAAATCCTTGTGGGCCCACCACGCGGTATTCTTCTCCGCGCTTTACGCAGTTACCTTGGTGGAACCTGCGTGGGCCTGCGATTGACTTGCGGGATGGCGACCCGTAGAGTCGCGACAGGATTTCACATTCCATTCACAAAGAACTGGGGCGGGAGGCGGGTATGCGTGCGTACCTATTCGGGGCAGTGCTCTGCCTGACAAGTTTGGCATGGGGGCAGGATCCGACGAAAGTCGAACCCAGGCATTACAAGCTGGATTTTGAAAACGATCGGGTGCAGGTTGTTTCGGTCCACTACGGGCCACACGAGAAATCGGCGCTGCACGAGCACCCGGGAGGCGTGGTCGTCATTCTGACCGAGGCGCATCTGCGCTTCACCGACGAGAACGGAAAAGTGCGCGAGATATATTCCAAGCCCGGCGAGGCGCGATGGTATCCTCCATTCAAACACCGCGTCGAGAACCTGGGTGACACTTCGTACGACGCCGTGTATGTCGGATTGAAGAACAAGATGGCTGCGGCCAACTCTGCCCAGGATCCGGCGGCCGCGGTGGAGGAAGCGAAAAAGATTGTGGCGGAATCTCTGCTGGCAGCGGGACAACAGTAACGCTAGTTGGAAAACTACAGCCGCGTGCGCCAGCATGCGGCTTTGCCATTGCAGTTGGAGTAGCGGCTCGGCAGGAAAGATCGGATGAGCCACCCTCCCAACGGTTCTTCGTCCCACTGGAAGACGGCCTGTTTCCTGGGCGCGGTGAGTTTCCTGTCATTCCTCTATTTCTACGAGGGCGGCGGGTGGAACCAGAACTCGCGCTTCGATCTGCTGCGCGCCATTGTCGAGCGACATACTCTGCAGATTGATGCTTACGCCGATAACACTCAGGATAAGGCTCACTTTCGCGGACACTATTACTCGGATAAAGCTCCGGGGCTGGTTTTTCTGGCGGTGCCGTTTGCAGTTGTAGCGCGCGCGGGCATGAACGCGGTGGGAGTTGATGCGGATTCTCCACGCGGCGAATTTGCGCTCTCGTATCTGGTGACCGCGTGGGCGATCGCGCTGCCCATGTCTCTGGGAGTGGTTTGCTTGTTTTTTGTCCCTCTGCTATTCGGCTGCAGTCCAACGGCGGCGGCGTTTGCAGCCATGGTGATGAGTTTGGGCACTCCGATGTGGGCCTATGCCAGCCTGTTTTGGGCGCATGCGCTGGTGGGAGCGTGCCTGCTGTTTGCCTTCGCCGCGGGATTGAAATTACAAAACACTTCCAGCCCGCGCGCGGATTTCTGGTGGGCGCTGGTCTTGGGGCTGGCGGCAGGATGGGCGATGGTCATCGAATATCCTGCCTTGCCGGCCTCCGCATTGTTGGCGCTGTTCGCGCGGTCGGTGGCGTGTGGCCGCGGGGGTTGGAATCGGAGCTGCGGCTTGTGCCGTGGTGCTGCTCGCCTACCTGCACGCGGCGTTCGGATCGTTTCGCCCGAGCTATTCGTATTACGATCCGAATTCGTTTTCCTTCATGCAGCAGCGGGGATACATGGGGCTGACCTATCCGCATCCGGACCGGCTGCTGAAGCTGCTGTTCGGCTGTGCGCGCGGATTATTCTTCGCATCGCCGGTGATGCTGGCGGCTCCGGTTGGACTGTGGGGATTGTGGAAGAAGCAGCGCTCCGGCGCCGCTCTGGTAGCCGCGAGCATTGCCCTCTATTACTTTCTGTTCAACGCATCGTTCTACTGGTGGAAAGCGGGCCTGACGTTCGGTCCACGTTACGCAGGCGCCGCCATTCCGATCCTCTGCCTGGGGGTGGCCACCGCTTGGCAACATGCGACGAAAGCGTGGCGCGGCGTGCTCGTGGCACTCGGCATTGTCAGTATCTTTGTAGCGCTCACGGTGGTTTCCACTAGTTCGCAATTGGCGATGCAGGATAGCTGTCCGATCGTGCATTCGTCGTGGCCGGCGTTCTGGTCCGGACAAATGGCAATCAACCGCGACTCGATGCTGACCAGCGCCGAGGCGGCAGGTGGTTATGC
>QHVR01000148.1:0-1089 GCA_003223595.1 Acidobacteriota bacterium | reverse complement strand
GGCCTTGCGAGCTTGATTCCGCTGTTTGGAATGTGGGGCATCGCCGCGACGATCTGGTTGCGACTTAGGCGGACGTGGCAAAATCCGCCATTAGACCCAAAGGGCTCCCACCCGGATGGTTTTCAGTGTTAAGGCTGATTTCAACCCTCGGAAAGAACTCATGAAACGGCACAGTGTTTCCTTGGATGAATTCGGGGCTACAATTCGTACGTCGATTCTTTTATGGATCAGTATCGTTTGAATTCGCTTCAGATCATCTCGTGCTTAGCCTTTGTAGCGATCGCAACGTCCTCTAATTGCTGGGCGCAGGAAGTCGCTTCGCTTGATCTTACTAAGATGGTGATGCGTAGGGATTTGCGGCGACCAGCAGGGATTAGGCAAGGCCCCGCAGTTTTTGCAGATTTCCACTGTGCCAATACCACCAGGAAAACGGGGGTGTTGCATACGGAAATAGAGTCATTGGATCGGCAGCGGTACATGGCCGGAGATTGGCTAAGATTTGAGATCACGATTAAGAACGTCGGTTCTATACCTCTAAGAATTCCATTCTCCCCTGATTTAGCCGACCTGCAACCCGAAGATGCCGCACAGAAGTTCGCCTATTCCGCGCTCCAGGTATCATTGTGGGCTGCTGCTGGCAACGACCCCCATAAGGTGGGTCTAAACATAGTCCGTCTGTACGGAGCCGAAGATCATGCGAACACGATGGTGACACTAAGCCCCGGCGAATGGGTACGAATCGCAGGTCGGGACAAAATTCATTTCCCCCCTGATCAGACTACAGTTGACCTCATTCATGCAGGTGCCTTCGATCGCGCTTATCCCCAAGTTGCCGTCTATCGTTCTGAGACCTCATTGACGCCCACATCCTCGGCGACGGATAGCCACGAAATATGTATCCAACAAACACGCGGCAAGGGGTTCCCAATTACCCTCGCAACAGAACAGTAGCTGTACGCTGCAACTTTGGCACAATCCCCATTCCAGGGCATTCGACCTGAAAGCTGCGCGGACCGATCCAGCCCCAATTAATGCGAGTGGGTTTGAGTGAGATGCCCTGTTTACAACAGTAGCGGTTTGCTGCGCGTA
>QHVR01000147.1:3075-3485 GCA_003223595.1 Acidobacteriota bacterium | reverse complement strand
AAAACTTGAGTGCATTACTGTCAAGCAGTACATTTACCGTATTTTCTTTAGCTTACGTGCGCTATGGCGCACTTTAAATAGGCTGTTTCGGGGATATTGAGCAGCACAGGATGGTCTTTGGCCTGTCCACGCACTTCGATCAGGCGCAGACTTCGATGGGCGTCGAGGGACGCCGCGCCCAGCATTTCCAGGAAGCTGCTTTGACTCAAGTGGTAAGAACAGGTGCAGGTCACGAGAATGCCGCCCGGGCGGAGCATTTTGAGGGCGCGGAGGTTCAGTTCCTTATAGCCGCGAATGGCGGCGTCAAGGTCGCGCTTGCTCTTGGCGAAGGCGGGTGGGTCCAGCACGATGGTGTCGTACTGGCGCTTTGCCGAGGAATAGTCCTTGAGCAGGTCGAAGGCATTAGCCTC
>QHVR01000147.1:0-2902 GCA_003223595.1 Acidobacteriota bacterium | reverse complement strand
TGCGTAGTTTTCGCGCTGGTCGAGAAAGGCTCCGGTCTTCTGGCCTTCCAGGGCGTCGAACTGGAAGCGGACGCCGTTCATGGTGAACGCTGTCGCGCTCTTTTGTCCGTAGAGCAGCGCGGAAGGGCGCGGGGGCAAGCTCTCCAGTTCGCGAACTCGGGGGTCAGTTCGCTCCACCATGGAGGCGGGATGCAGGTGTTCGCCCAGCGCGGACATAACGGTCTCCCGCACGGGATTGGCATCCATACCTTGGGTGAGAATTTGCAGCGAGAGAACGTCGTTGTAGCGATCCACGATGAGTCCCGGAAGAAAATCGGCTTCGCTGAACCTCGGCAATGCGCTCGCGGAGCAAGGCAGGGAAGTCCGCCACCGGGTCCGGAGAGATCAGGCGGATCGCAATCTGAGAGGTGCTGGAGTATAAGGCCGTGCCCAGCGGTTTCCCGCGCTGGTCGGTAACGGCGACGAGCGAGCCGGGTGGGATCGCATCGGCAGTGAGAACGTCCGAACGGTAGACCCAGACGTGGCCAGTCTTGAGGCGCGTGGCGCCGCGGGGAGAAATTTTTAGCTTTGGCAGATCAGGAAGTTCCGGGCGAGGGGGCATCCGGACATAGTAATGCCTGCAGCAAGACAGCCCTGGTCGGGACAGCCGGTTGGGGTGCTCCCGGAGAAAGCATAGCCGAGCGCAGCTGGCCTACTTAGTGGGCCCAAGACTGTTCTCTATTCCTTTGGTCTCCTGTTATCATGTCCTTAACTCTGGCCTCGCTTTTCCTCGGCAGTTGCAGCCCGATTCGCATTCTGCCCTCTGTCATTTTATTTTTCCGCTGGATGGAATCTGGCAAAGGGGTTATGGGGACCAATTCTTCGCTGTCCGCGCGAATTTCCCGCAGCAATCTCCTTCGCTACACGCTGGCAGTCGTGTCGGCCGTGCTCGCTTCGGCGGTGTGCGCCGGCCTGCAGCATTTTGTCGGCATTGCGGGGTGTTACGCCGTCCTGTTGCTGGCCGTGACCTTTTCCGCGTGGTATGGCGGGGCTGGCCCCGCCATTGTCTCCGTCCTGCTCGGCCTCATTGCGGCCAGCTTTGGATTCGTTCCCAGGCTGCACGCCTTCACGGCGATGAACATTGAGCGCTGGGTTGGAATTCTGGTGTTCCTCGCGGGCTCAGTGCTCGTGGTTCTTATGGGAGAGTGGCGCCGCGCCGAGAATGAGCGCCTGCTACGCGCCCAAGACGAACTCGAGGATCGGGTTCGTGAACGCACCGCGGATCTGGACGTCGTCAACCGCAACCTGCGGGAGTTATCGGCGCGTTTGATGCAACTGCAGGATGATGAACGGCGGCGCATCGCGCGCGAGTTGCACGACAGCGTGGGACAGACTCTGGCCGCGCTGGGAATGAATTTATCGCTGGTGCGAAACGATATCGAACGCCTATCGGGTATTGTTTCTGCGCTCAATGACAGCGAGAACCTCGTCCGCGAGATGAGCAGCGAGGTCCGTACCATCTCGCACTTGCTGCACCCCCCTCTGCTGGACGAGGCCGGCCTGTGCTCCGCGGTTCGCTGGTACGTCGATGGTTTCGCGCAGCGCAGCGGCATCAAAGTCGATCTCCACCTCCCCGAGGATTTCGGCCGCCTTCCGGCCGAGATGGAGACTGCAATTTTCCGCGTGATCCAAGAATCTCTCACCAATATTCATCGACATTCGGGCAGTTCGGTCGCGAAGATTCAGCTGCGCCAAATTGGCGACGAGGTGGCAGTCCAAGTCTCCGATAAAGGCAAGGGGATTCCGAGCGACAAGTTGGAAGAGATGTCGTCCACCGGCACACCAGGAGTTGGCATCCGCGGCATGCGCGAGCGCTTGCGGCAACTGGGCGGTGCCTTGGAGATCGAATCGGCGAAGGTGGGAACGGTCGTAACTGTGAGATTGCCGCTGGAGCGAAGCTCGCGGCAAGAAGGTCTATCCGTCGTGGACCACGAGGCCGCTTAGGCTGTGCGTTTGAGCAAGGCAATGGCGGCGTCGCGCCCGGAACGGACGCAATCGGGCACGCCGATTCCGCGGTAGGCATTTCCCGCCAAAGCCAGGCCGGGCAGTTGCTGGCGCAATTGCTGAATGCGCTCCAGCCTCTCCAAATGTCCCACGCCATACTGCGCCATCGCCGACTTCCACTTGTAAACCCGTGCGAACAGCGGCTCGGCCCTCAACCCAAGAATGTTCTGCAATTCGTTGCGCACGATTCCGATGATCTGGTCATCTGAGTACGGCCAGACACTTTCCGCATTACTTCCCGCAAAAAAACAGCGTAGCAGAGCCCGGTCCGGCGGAGCCCGATGCGGAAACTTATTGTGCACAAAAGTGGCTGCCAGCAGCCGCTTACCTTCGCTGCGCGGGACCAGAAATCCAAAACCAGGTGGAAGCGAGCGCCGGACCTGGTCGTCGTAGCCGAGTGCTACCGTGATCGAAGAACTATATTGAATGGCGCCCAACTCGCGGGAGAGCTCGGCATTCGTGATGTGCAGCACATTTGCTGCAGCGGGTCCCGGAAGCGCGACGACGACAGCATCGAACTGATCCGATTTCAATCCGGCCGAAACAATCCAGCCCCCGGCTTCGCGCTGCTGCTGGACCGCTAGTACTGGAGTGCTGGTCAGAAGAGCATCCGGCCGAAGCCGCGAGACTATCGTTTGCGCCAGCGATTGCATTCCATTCTTTAAAGACGTGAACAGAGCAGGCGCCGGCTTGCGAGCGCTAGACATTTTCCTGCGGGAGGCGAGCATCGCCTTGCCGAGGCTGCCGTGGGTTCGTTCCATCTCCGCAAAGCGCGGCAGGACGGCGCGAACGCTCAAGTTCGCCGCTTCTCCTCCATATACGCCCGAAAGTAAGGGATCGGCTAGCCGATCCACCATCT
>QHVR01000146.1 GCA_003223595.1 Acidobacteriota bacterium | reverse complement strand
CTGCATCCACTCATAGGTTCGCGCCGACGACATGGTGAACTTGAAATCCGGATACTCGCGCATCAGGTCGAGCACGCTGCGGAAGGTATTGCGAACCACCTCCACCGTCTCTGTCCAGGGCCACAGCCAGGCCATGTCGATGTGCGAATTGCCCACGGCCTTGATAGTGAACTGCTGAAGCCAGGGTTTCAGCTGCACCAGTTTGTCATGCGCGCTTCTGAGCGATGCATCGAAGCCCGCCTGATCGCCTTTGTCCAGCGCCCCCAGATCAATGGCCTTGACCGCCGCATCCATCTGCTGCTCGCGCTCGGCTTTGCCTTCTTCGTACGCCGCAATGATGGGACGGTTTGCCAGGATTTCAAGCCGCAAGAGCGCCGGATCCGGACGCGACTTTGGGGCCTCAATCGTCAACTCGCTGTGAAAGAACTCCGCTTGCGCCTCGTCTGCTGCCACCACGCGCACGGCAACCAGGAACTTTTGTCCCGGCTGAGCATTCTCGGTCAGAAGAATGGGAAGAATCTGGTCATCGTTCCCTCGATAGCCAATCGCCCCGTTGGAGAACACCGTGATCGTCAGAGTCCCCTGACTGCCAAAGCGCACGTCCAAGTACGCCTTCGACCCTGCCGTCGAGTAGCCATGAATCTTCTCCGGAATCTGTACCCAGCGCCGGAACACGCGCGTGCCTGTCCAATGTTCTTCATTCGCATTCTGCCCGCCCGGTCCGGAAACGTTCTTCACCGTCCACGTACCCCAATCCGAATCGTTGATCGAGGGATCTTCGGGATGCGGGATATCCGCGTGAAACCGCCACTCCGTTTCTCCTTGCCGGGTGAGGGAATCAAGCCGGTCCAGAGTCGCCTTATAAGGATCGGCTGGCTTGTCTTGGCATAGAGTGGGCACGGAGCAGAACAACAGGAACAGCAGGAAACAGGGACGAGGGCGCTTCATATAGGAAGGTGCACCTTTCTGAACGGATCAACTGAACGGCCGATGGTAAGAACAAAAGAGATTATCACTCGGAACGCGTAGCAGACTTAAGTTGCTGATTCTACAGCTTGGGGCAGGCTTTTCGCGGTACTCGCAAAAATTCTGATTCCTTTTATCGAAATTTTGAGTCTAAGCGGTTACGTAAGGATATTGACGGGCAGAGTAAGCCAATCTTCGCGCTATGTGCTGCTGCACTTGTTGTTGTTGTGCATGCGTGTGCGCTGGCGCGGGGAGTGTGCTGACCTAAGAAAAGTTCTTAATCAAGGCACTCATAACCCACCGCCAGACGACCTCTGGCGGTGGGTTTTTTATTTTCCGTTTCTCACTAAACATGACGATCGCAAACACAACCACGAAGAAGGAAACGAAGGCGCAGCGCGCCGAACGCCTGAAAAGCGCGATGAATCCCTGGGACGGGCTCAACGAGATCCGCCGCTTCGCCCGCGAAGGATTCGAGTCCATCCCACCAGAATGGATCGGCACTTACTTCCGCTGGTGGGGCGTTTACACCCAGGGTGACGGCGCAGGCGTCACCGGCGGACAGGGCGGGGAAGGACGCGCCCTCCAGCGATTCATGGTGCGCATCCGAATTCCCAACGGGATTCTCACCTCTCCTCAACTCCGCGCCATTGCCGATCTCACCCGCCGCTACGCCAACGGAATCGCCGACATCACCGTTCGCCAGAACATTCAACTCCACTGGATCACCATCGAAGCTTTGCCGGAAGTTCTTGACGGCCTATGGAAGGTTGGCCTGAACACTACCGGCGCCTGCGGTGACGTAGTGCGAAACGTAACCGGATGCCCCGTGGCTGGGGTGGATGCCGACGAAATCGCGGATGCATCGCCGCTGGTGCTCGAAGCGTCGCACTTGCTCGCCGGAAACGCCGATTTTTATAACCTCCCCCGCAAATTCAAAATCTCAATTGCCGGATGCCACTCCTGGTGCTCTTACCCGGAGATCAATGACATCGGCCTGACCGCCGTCACGCGCCGCATTGCGGGCAGGTCGGAGACGGGATTCTCTCTGCGAGTCGCGGGAGGGCTTTCCGCTGAGCCTTATCTCGGCGCCCGCCTCAACGCGTTCGTTCGCTGGAATCAAGTCGTGCCGGTAATCAAGGGCATCGCTGAACTCTTCCGCGATTCCGAGGTTCTGCGCGAGCATCGCGAGCGCGCCCGGCTGAAATTCCTCTTTTTGCGTCACGGATGGACCGCCGAACGCTTCCTCGCCGAACTGCACGATCGCATCGGTTTCACGCTCGATCCCGCTGCCGAAGAGCATCCGCCGGACGACGTCTATCGCGATCACGTCGGAATACACGCGCAGAAGCAGCCCGGGCTGAGTTATGTCGGTGCGGTCGCGCTGCGCGGCCGCATCAACGCCGACCAGATGCAGGCAGCCGCGGATCTCGCCGAGCGCTTTGCCGGCGGCGAACTCCGCGCCACCAACATGCAGAACCTCTTGGTTGTGAACGTTCCTACGCTCAATGCCGAGCCTCTCGCGAAAGAGCTGGATGACATCGGATTGAAAGTCGGTGGTTCCTCATTCGCGCGCGGCACCATCGCGTGCAGCGGTACCGAGTTCTGCAAGCTCGCTATAACCGAAACCAAGGCTTTCTCGCGCTGGCTGGTCGAGCAACTGGATGAGCGCCTTCCCGGATTCGACCAGCACCTCAAGCTGCACGTCACGGGATGCCCCAATAGTTGCGGCCAGCACTGGATCGCCGACCTCGGGATCGAGGGCAAGAAGATCAAAGTGAACGACCGCTTGCTCGACGCCTACTACTTCTGCGTTGGAGGTGCGCTGGGCTTGCATCAGGCGACCGCGCGGCCCACCGGATATCGCTGCCTGGCGACTGAAGTTCCCGACGCGATCGAGCGTTTGCTCGGACATTACCTTGCCGAGCGCGAACCCGGCGAGAACCTCAGGCGCTTCTTTGCTCGCCACTCGGACACGCAACTCCGCCAGTTGCTGGCCGGCGAATTTGTTGCTGCCGTCCCTCGCGATCTGCCACAGAGTCTCGCTCATTCCTCAGGAGGAATCGGTGACTAGCCTATTTCCCATGTTCATGAAGCTCGCCGGCCGGCGGGTTCTGGTTGTCGGCGCAGGCAAGGTCGGGGAGCCGAAGATTGCCGGCCTGCTCGAAACAGGAGCGCAAATTCGGGTCGTTGCTCTCCAGGCGAGCCCGGCGGTTCGCGAGTGGGCGCGCGAGGGCAAGATTGCACTCGAGCTTCGCCCATTCCAGTCACAAGATCTCGATGGAGCCTTTCTCGCCGTTGTCGCCACGTCCTCTCGCACTTTGAACGAGCGCATTTATGACGAAGCCCAGCGACGCGGAGTTCTGTGCAACGTCGTGGATGTCCCCGATCTCTGCGATTTCTTTTATCCGTCAGTCGTCCGGCGCGGCGATCTGCAGATCGCGGTTTCGACAGCGGGAAACAGTCCATCGCTGGCCCAGAAGATTCGCCAGCAACTCGAAAAGCAATTTGGCCCGGGATACGCACAGTGGGTGCGCGAATTGGGCGAGACTCGCAAGCTCATCCTGGCCAGCGATCTGGAAAAAGAGCGGAAGCTGGAGTTGCTGCACTCGCTGGCGAGCAGGGAAGCCGTAGAAGCAGCTCTGGCGGCGCTTCCGGAGCTGGTTGGTAAAGGGGAAGAACGATGATGGGAAAAGTTTATCTGGTAGGTGCGGGTCCGGGAGATCCGGATTTGCTTACGGTGAAAGCCTTGCGCCTGCTGCGCACAGCCGATGCCGTCCTGTATGACGACCTGGTGTCGCGCGAAATCCTCAACCTGGTTTCCCCCAGCGCTCAGATCCACAACGTGGGCAAGCGCTGCGGGAAGAAAAATATTCAGCAGGCAGAGATCAATTTTCTGATGATCACCCTGGCGGAATCAGGCCAGCAAGTCGTGCGCCTGAAGTCCGGCGACCCCATGATCTTCGGCAGAGCCGGGGAAGAGATCGAGTCGCTTCGCCACGCCGGGATTTCTTACGAGATCGTGCCGGGAGTGACCTCCGCGCTCGGAGCCGCGGCAGTTGCCGAAATTCCGTTGACTCACCGCCGCATGTCGTCAGCGGTTGTATTTCTCACAGCGCATCAGGCCTCCGGCAGGGAAGCGGCCGAGTGGAGCAGGCTCGCCTCCAGCGGTTCGACCCTGGTCATCTACATGCCGGGCAGGGACTATACATCCCTGAGCGCCAAGCTGCGGGCCGCACAACTTCCCGGTGAGACGCCCTGCGCCGTGATTTCGCGCGCCAGCACCTCGAAACAGCAAGCTCATCGCACCACTATCGCTGAGCTTCCCAATGCGCCGCATCTGGATTCGCCAACGTTGTTGGTTGTGGGCGACGTGGTGCGCCTGGCGAACCTGCGGGAGATGACCATCAACGAAATTCCGGAGTTTTCCTCAGAAGCAAGTTCCTTGAGGGCCGAGGAGGTAATCGCGTGAGCATTCGAACGGCAGCCCAGATCGCAGAGCTGCAAGCACAATCCGAGTCTTGGACTCCGCAGCAAGTCCTGAAGTGGGCCTTTGACAACTTCGGCAGCAACGTCGCCATCTCCTCCGCGTTCGGCGCCGAAGGCATGGTCTTGATCGACATGGCATCGCGAGTGCGAAAAGATTTTCGTCTCTTCACC
>QHVR01000145.1 GCA_003223595.1 Acidobacteriota bacterium | reverse complement strand
TTCGCCTGAAGCACTCAACGCTCTGCGGGAACGCTTCGCCGACGCGAAGGATCCATGGTGGCGTTCTGTCCTTCTCTCTGCCATCGCGCTCACGCGACTGGATCCCGCTATGGAATTTCTGCTGGATTTAGTTCGCACAGACTCGCTCGACGCGGAAGGCGCCATCGAGGCCATTCTGCGCGCAGCGCCATCCGATGAAATTGTCAGCGCGCTCGAGAACCTGGTGCGAGATAATCCGCCCCTCTCCAATGCTTTCGCAGCCCATCGACCTTCACGCTGAAATACTCACAAAAACTCGTGCTAACCTTAGCTCACCGTGCGTGAAGGTCTGCTCGAAATCTTTAAGGAAACCTACAGTGAACTGCGCCCTGGGAGTTCGGTCCCCGAACTCAAGGTGGAATTCTTTGCCTTCGCCAACGTGAACAACACCATTCGCCTCCGCGAGGGCCGATTACTGGTACGGCTCTCTGACCTGTTGGAAGGCGCACCGGATGGCGTGTTGCGCGCGATCGCTCACATCCTGCTCGCCAAGATGTACCGCCAGCCCATTGATCGCGGTTATGCGGCACGCTACCGGAAATACGTCGGCAGCCATGACATCGTTCGCAAGGCTCACCTGGTTCGCCAGATGCGTGGACGCAAGCTGCTCCGCTCCCCTCGCGGACACTTTTACGACCTCGATCCAGTCTTTGAAGACCTGAACACCCGGTTCTTTCACGGCCTCATGGCGCGGCCGCGCCTGAGTTGGAGTCAGACCAAGACACGCCGGATTCTCGGACACTACGATCCGGCGCACAATGCCATCATCATCAGCCGCATCTTCGATCATCCCGCAGTGCCCCGGTACGTGCTCGACTACATCGTCTATCACGAGATGCTCCATCTGAAGCATCCAGTAAAGCTGCGCGGCAGCCGCAGGTGTGTACACTCTGCGGAGTTCCAGGCAGAAGAGAAGCTATTCCCGCGCGCCGAGCAAGCGAATGCTTTCCTCAAACGTCTCTGAAGATGTTTTGCTTTTTCTGCCTGACTCACCGAAACGCCGCAGATACGTCTTTATACCGTGTAACCGCGGTAGACTATATGTTTGGCTGGAGGCCGAAATGAAGCGCTATCTCCCGTTGCTCAGATATCTAAGCGCGGCTACGTGTCTGAGCATTCTTGCCGCTTTTGCCCAGCAGTCGCCTGCGCCGGAAACCCACGGCATTGTCGTTGCCAATCTCGATCGTTCTGTTAAGCCGGGTGACGATTTCTATCGCTTCGCGAATGGCGACTGGATCAAGCGCACCGAAATTCCCCCGGATCGGGCCGCTGTCGACGTTTTTACCAAGCTAGCCGACCTGAGCAATAAGCGCACGAATGACCTAATCAATGAGATTGCGAAGTCAAATGCAGCCGCGGGATCAGGCGAGCGCAAAGTGGCGGATCTTTTCAATTCCTACATGAATGAGTCTGCGATTGAGTCAAAAGGAATGGCGCCTCTGAAGCCTCATCTCGACGCCATTGCCGCGATTCGTGACAAGAAGGAACTGGCTCGCGCACTAGGCGAGACGTTGCGCGCCGACGTGGACGCCCTGAACAACACCAACTATCACACGGAAAATATCTTCGGACTCTGGGTGGCTCCTGGATTCCACGATTCAGATCATTATCTTCCCTATCTCATGCAGGGCGGCATTCAGTTGCCGGACCGTGAGTACTACCTTGGCGAAAGCGAGCACATGAAGAGCGTTCGCGCGAAGTACGAGACGCATGTGGCCGCGATGATGAAGCTGGCCGGCTTCTCCGATCCAGAAACCCGCGCCCGGCAGATCATTGAACTAGAGCATTCGATCGCGCAGACCCATCGAACCCTGGCGGAAAACGAGGACATCCACAAAGCGGACAATCTCTGGCAGCGCACTGACTTCCCCTCCAAGGCTCCGGGACTCGATTGGGAGGAATATTTCCGCGGCGCCGGCCTGAACAACATCGACAGCTTCGACGTATGGCAGCCTGAGGCATTCACGGGTGAAGCCGCCCTTGTGCAATCGGCACCTCTCGAAACCTGGAAAGACTGGCTGGCCTTCCACCTGATCGAGCAGTACAGCGGAGTGCTTCCCAAGGCATTCAACGACGAGCGCTTTTCTTTCATGGGAAAGGTACTGTCTGGAGCGCAGCAGCAGCGCCCGCGTTGGCAGCGCGGCGTCTTCGTGGTGGACGGCCTTCTCGGCGATGTCGTCGGCCAGGACTATGCCAAGAAATACTTTCCTCCCCAGGCCAAAGCGGAAGCCCAGGCCATGGTCGCGAACTTGATCACGGCATTCCACAAACGTATTGACGCGTTGCAGTGGATGAATCCATCGACCAAGGCTGAGGCTCAAGCCAAGCTCTCGACGCTGTACGTCGGCATCGGATACCCGGAAACCTGGCATGACTACTCAAATTTCGAAGTGAAGCCGGATGATGCATTTGGCAATATCTGGCGCGGAAATCTGTCGGAATATCAACGACAGGTCGCGCGCCTGGGCAAGCCGGTCGACAAGAAGGAATGGTCCATGACCCCGCAAACCGTGAACGCTGTGAACCTGCCGCTGCAGAATGCACTCAATTTTCCCGCAGCGATCCTGCAGCCGCCCTTCTACGATCCGCAGGCGCCGGCAGCCGTGAATTACGGCGCGATCGGAACCGTCATCGGGCACGAGATCAGCCACACCTTCGACACCCTGGGCAGCACCTTCGACTCCAAAGGCCGCTTGCGCAACTGGTGGACCCCGGAAGACCTGAAGCATTTCGAAGCGGCCACGCAGCGCCTCGCCGATCAATATGACACGTACAAGCCCTTCCCGGATTTAGCCATCAACGGCAAGCAGACTTTGTCAGAGAACATCGCTGACGTGGCCGGAATCTCCGCCGCGTACGATGGATACAAAGCGTCCCATCAGGTCGCGCCCACCGATGCTGCATTCTCCTCAGATCAGCAGTTCTTCATTGCCTTCGGGCAGAACTGGGGCGAGAAGACTCGCGAAGCCGCCCTGAGGCAGCAGGTGATGACCGATCCGCACTCTCCCGGCGAGTACCGCGCTGCCACGGTGCGCAACATTGATGCCTGGTATGCCGCATTCGACGTGAAGGCCGGAGAGAAACTTTACCTCTCTCCCCAAGATCGTGTTCGCATCTGGTGAAATTCTTCGCAGGCGCAGGAGGTCGCAATGAAGATCGGCATTTATAGCATCACCTATCGAGGAGTCTGGTATCGCGGCGAAGCCTTGGACATTTTCA
>QHVR01000144.1 GCA_003223595.1 Acidobacteriota bacterium | reverse complement strand
ACGGGCTGTGAGCACCGTTGAAATCCAATAAGTTGCGCGTCGTTGTTGCCCTTGTCACGGCAGAGGCGTCGCGGTTTGAACCCACGATCTCCACCCACGATTCTCGTGTCTCTCGCGTCTTCTCAAGTACTTAGGCGGCCACCTGAAGTCACTTAAGTTGTTTAAAACACAGCATAACGTAGCACTGAAAAGGCTGGCGTCGGCGGTTCAACTCCGTCCCTGGCCACCAACTGAATTAGGAGTCAATCCCTTGCATTTAATTGTTAATCCATCACGTTTGCGTGAAATCTTATAAATCGATACCCTTCGATATTGGTAATCCTCTGTGTTTACTGGGTTTAAGGATTGGCAGAGCGCAGCCCAGAAGAGCTTGGCGTCAATGAAATCGACTGAGTTGATCTGGAAAGATCAGTTACCAAGTATTATGAAGTGGTACAAAACCCTATGTGGCCAAAGCTCCGGGAGAGCGCTTTCGAGCCATCTGCTGCGCTTGGAATATGGACACGTGAAGCAGTCCATGATGTGGAGCTATGATGGGCCGGCGAGTTAGGTTTTATCGTCGCCTTTGCTAACGACACATCGCCCTAATTCCGGGCGTGCTTCTGATGGCCGCAGAGAGCGAAGTGGCGAAACCTGACGAGCGGATGCCTCGATCCCGTAACCGCTCCCCGGAAAGCTTCGGCAGGGCCGATTCGTGCTGCCCCATGAAACGACATTTGCCGTTTGACACTCAGGGCGGAGATCGAGGTGAAAGGTATGCGTTACGCAGCCCAATTGGCCTCTCGCTAGAAGTTCAATGAGATGGTTCACTGATTTTGCGTTCGAACCTCCATCATGCTTTTGAAGGTGACCTATGATCAAGTCGCTCTCTTCACTATTCATCTTCGCAGCACTGATGCCGATGGGCAGGTCTTCGGCGCAGCCAGATCAACTAGTAGCGTATCGTGCAGGCCTGGCTGAAATCCAAACTGCTAATCTTCGCATCGAGTTCGACAAAAACATGCGCAGCCGTGTGATCGCACGCTTCGGGGGCAAGGACATTCCAATGGGAGGGTTCTCCGCTTCCGAGACTGTCAAAGGCACTGAGCGCTCCTGGGATGACTTCTCCATCGTTTCGCAGACTCACGAGCGGATCACTGATATTTACGGAACGGGAGAGAAACTCACACTTGCTGGTACATCCGGCGTACTTAGGAAGAATCTCTCCGTCATTATTTACGACGAGTTCCCCAATCTGGCAATCTTCCTTGTCAGCTACACAAATGCTGGACATTCCCCGCTAAAGATTCTGGAGTGGAACAACAATAGCTATAGGATTGACGCGCAGAGGAGCCCGACGGATATACCCTTCTGGTCGTTTCAGAGCGGCTCTTACGAGCGCCGTCCCAACTGGATAGTCCCACTCAAGACAGGATTTTCCCAGCAGAACTATCTCGGTATGAACGCAAGCGACTATGGAGGTGGCACGCCGATTGTCGACGTGTGGCGCAAAGATGCGGGTATCGGAGTAGGCCACGTCGAACCGCGACCGCGCCTGATTTCGCTGCCAGTTTCCATGCCCAACGCACGCCAGGCTGAGGTCAGCGTGCGGTATCATCATGAGCAATCCTTGCCGCCCGGCGAAAGCCTCCGAACCTTTCGTACCTTCGTTACAGTGCATAACGGAGACTACTTCCAGACACTGCTTACCTATCGCCGTTTCATGTTGAAACAGGGATTTCAGATGGCCAACGCGCCGGAAAGCGCTTTCGGAGCGATCTGGTGTGCCTGGGGCTACGGGCGGGACTTCAAGCCACAGCAGGTCTACGATACGCTGCCCACCGTGAAGCAAATGGGATTTACCTGGGTCACGCTGGACGACGGTTGGCAAAACAACTATGGCGACTGGCAACTCGATCCGAAGAAATTTCCCCACGGCGATGCGGACATCAAAGCAATGGTGGAGCGCATTCACCAAGAGGGATTCAAGGCGCAGCTCTGGTGGTCACCACTCAGCGCGGTTCCAGATTCCAAGTTGCTCAGTCAGGAACCTGATCTGGCATTGAAGAATCAGGACGGTTCGCGGCGCAAGATTTCATGGTGGAATTCCTACTATCTCTGCCCTGCCAACTCGCGGGTTGTGGAGTATCACAAAGAATTGGTGCGCAAGATCCTCGTTGATTGGGGATTTGACGGTCTCAAACTCGATGGCCAGCACATGAACGGCGTTCCTCGCTGTTACAACCCTGCCCACCACCACAAGCGCCCGGAGGAATCGGTTGAAGCTTTGCCGGATTTTTTCCGCGAAATCTACGACGCCGCACAAAAAGCCAAGCCCGGATCGCTGGTGGAATTCTGCCCCTGCGGAACTGCGTTTTCTTTTTTCACCATGCCCCATTTCAATATGTCAGTGGCTTCCGATCCGAGAGGGTCTTACCAGGTACGCACCAAAGGCAAAACCATCAAAGGCCTTATGGGCGATGATGTTCCTTACTTTGGTGATCACGTTGAGTTAAGCGACAATCACGACGATTTCGCGTCGACTCTCGGTATTGGAGGAGTGGTGGGCACGCAGTTCGTGCTGCCTTCTCTCGTCGAAAAACATGGCCCTTTCGATCTGACGCCCGAACACGCGGAGACCTTCCAAAAGTGGCTGGCACTTTACCGCGAGAAGGGTCTCTCGCGTGGTCAATATCTGGGCACGCTCTATGACATTGGTTTCGATGTGCCTGAAGCCCACGTCATCCGCAAGGAGAAGAAGATGTACTACGCATTCTTCGCTGGAAACTGGAAAGGGACCCTGGAGTTGCGCGGCTTGGACGCTCGCGCGTATCACGTCGTCGACTACGTGGAAGGGAAAGATTTCGGGATTGTTCAGGGGCCGGTCGCGCGCCTGTCTGCAGATTTTTCGAAGCACCTTCTGCTGGAGGCAACTCCGCAGTAATGCCCACTGAATCTTGGCCAGTTCTTCATAAAATCACGGGTCAGCTGTGTTACTCCTGCCCCTGTTGCGCCTTCTTGAGGGCTGTGGCTGCGTCCTCTTTACGACCAAGCCTTTGATACGCCCGTGCCAGCAGAAAGTACGCTCGATTCATATGAGGGTCAAGCTGTACCGCGCGCTCGAGCTCCGGTACCG
>QHVR01000086.1:952-4032 GCA_003223595.1 Acidobacteriota bacterium | reverse complement strand
GTGGAAGGGCTACGACATATTGGGTGAGTGCGAGAACTGAATATGGCCATACCGATCAGCTACAACATTCGTAATTTGAGGCTTCGCAAGGGACTCACCGTAATGACGGCGCTGGGCATCGCGTTGACCGTAACCACTGCGATCTTTTTGATGGCGCTGGTCGCGGGACTGGATCGCGCGTTCGTCAGCAGCGGCAGCAACTTGAATGTGCTGGTGCTGCGCAAGGGGTCCGAGGCCGAACTGTCGGGCGGATTCGATGCGACGCTCTTCCCTACTCTGAAGACATTGCCGGGAATCGCGAAAGACAGTCACGGCGAACCCATGGCCTCCGGCGAGTGGGTGGTGGTGATCGTACTCCCCCGCAAGGACGGTACGGGAGAGGTTAATGTCACGGTACGCGGCATGATGCCGGATGGGTTGGAGATGCGCCAACTGCCGGGAGCGAACGGAAAGCCGAGTGTGAAGCTGGCGGAAGGGCGATGGTTTCAGAGTGGCCAGCGCGAAGTAGTAGTGAGCAAGTCGGTGCGCGACCGGTTCGCTCAAGCCAATATCGGCGACAGCATGCAGTTTGGCAAGGGATCGTGGAAGGTAGTGGGCGTGTTTGATGCCGGAGGATCGGCGTACGAGTCGGAAGTCTGGGGGGATGTGAATCAGATGGCGTCCGACTTTGACCGGCAGGGGGGATTCGCCTCGGCGTATTTGCGGGCGACTGATCCGGTCTCAGCAGAGGCCCTGAAAAACCGGGTGAGCGACGACCAGCGGCTGAAACTGGAAGGCATGTTGGAGAACGAGTACTACGCGAAGCAAACCAGTTCCGGGACTCCGATTAAAGTGATCGGTTGGGTAGTTGGAGTGATCATGGCCATTGGATCCATCTTCGCCGCGATGAATACGATGTATGCGGCGGTGGCGTATCGGGGACGGGAAATTGCGACGTTGCGGGTGATCGGATTTTCGCGGCCCGCTATCTTGACCTCGTTCGTTCTGGAATCGTTGTTATTGGCGTTGCTCGGGGCACTGGTTGGGATTCTGTTAATGCTCCCGTTCAATGGAATGCAGACCGGGACGTCCAATGCGGTAACTTTCAGCGAGGTGGTATTCGCACTGCGCATTACTCCGGCAGTTGCGACCAGGGCAATCATCTTCGCTTTGATCATGGGATTCCTGGGGGGACTAGCGCCCGCCTGGCATGCAGCGCGGCAGAATATTCTTGCGGCGCTCCGCGGGTAATGCTGAAACTTAGAGGAAAGCCGAAGCGTAATTACTGTTATGGCGCTTGATACAAAACACGACGATCTACAGAGCCTGCGGATTGATCGCTCGCAGCGCGGGGACAATGGCGGGCAGCCTCCCGCCTGGGCCCGGCGCTACATTCTTGCGGGGATCGCGATTGTGGTCGTGCTTGGGCTTTTGGCGCTGGCGTACCGCGCATTCTCCTCGGATGCGCCGGAAGTTGAAGTGGTGCGCGCTTCGGCGGAGACCAGCGGCAACGACGCGGGTGGCACCGTACTGTCCGCTACGGGTTATATTGTGGCGCATCACACGATCAACCTCAACTCCAAAGTCACCGGACGCCTGAAATGGATTGGAGTGGAGAAGGGCGACAAAGTGAAAGAGGGCCAGGTGCTGGTCCGGCTCGAAGATGACGAGTTTCGCGCAACGTACGAGCAGGCTAAAGGGGCGTACGACACTGCCAAGGCATATCTCGAGGAACTGCGGCACGGATCGCGCCCCGAAGAGATTCAGCAGGCGCAGCACAACGTGGATGAGGCTCGCGCAACTGCCGCGAACGACAAATTGACGCTCGATCGAATCAAAGATCTCGCCGCGAGCGGTGTTGTTTCACGGCAGCAACTGGATGACGCTACTGCGAAATACGAAGCTGACTTGCAGAGGGCGAATTCAGTGCAGAAAGCCTTTGAACTGGCGAAGATCGGACCGCGTGCGGAAGAGATTGCGCGCGCAGAAGGCGCAGTTGCGCAGGCCAAAGGGCAAATGGATTACGCCAAATCGCAACTGGATGCGACGGTGATGCGTGCGCCCGTGGATGGCACAATTCTGGACCGCACCGCGGAAAAGGGCGTGTTGATCACGGCAATGTTCGCCAGCGCCGCGGCCGGCGGACCGCAGGGATCCCCGCTATCGATGGCTGATCTGAATGATTTGCAGGTAGAGCTTGACGTCGCACAGGCCGACTTTGGCCGCCTCCGTCTTGGGCAGAAAGCGGTCGTCACCACCGACGCCTATCCCGACAAGCAGTACGACGGGCAGATCGCCCAGATCTCGCCGGAGGCGAACCGGCAGAAAGCGACCGTGCAGGTGAAGGTGCAAGTGCTGAATCCGGGGAAGTATCCGGACGTGCAACTGCGGCCGGAGATGAATGCTACGGTGCGCTTTTTGGCAAACGAGACTCCGAAGAACGCGAAGGGCCCGTCGGGCGTGTTCGTTCCTTCCACAGCGATTCGAGATCGCGATGGAAAGAAGATGGTGTTGATCGCGTATAACGGCAAGGCCGTCGCGCGTGAAGTTCACGTTACCAGCCAGCGCACCGATGGAGCGCTCGTCGATGGACTGGTGGGCGGAGAAAACGTGATCACCACTGGGCCAACGACTCTGAAAGATGGGGACAAAATCAAAATCAAGGGGCAATCATGAGCACAGTTGCACAGACGCAAGTTGCCACAGGCACACAGGTCGTCCAGGTCCGCGGGGTTAGCAAAATTTTCAGGCGCGATGCTTTCGAGGTAAAGGCGCTTGATGACGTTTCCATCGACATTGCCAAAGGCGAGTTCCTTGCGCTCATGGGCCCCTCTGGATCAGGCAAGACGACGCTGCTCAATATGATCGCGGCCATCGATCGGCCCACCGCCGGCGAGTTGCTCGTACAGGGGCAGAACATCTTCCGTTTTAACGATTCACAGATCGCCCGCTGGCGCAACGAACATATTGGATACGTTTTTCAGACGTTCAATCTCATCCCTGTGCTGACCGCGTTTGAAAATGTTGAGTTGCCGCTGCTGCTGACAAAGCTCAGCGCGCAACAGCGTCGCGATCACGTGGTCACCGCTTTGAAACTTGTC
>QHVR01000086.1:0-915 GCA_003223595.1 Acidobacteriota bacterium | reverse complement strand
CGATCGTCAGTGATCCCACTTTGCTGCTCGCCGATGAGCCCACGGGCGACCTCGACAGCCATTCCGCAACCGAGGTGCTTGAGATCCTGAAGCAGTTGAACGAAGACTTTCACAAGACCGTTGTGATGGTCACACACGATCCGCATGCGGCATCGTACGCACACGTGACCCGCCATCTGGAAAAGGGAATGCTCCTGCCGCCGAACTAAACAGTTACACGCAAAAAAGGAAGCGCGGCCAACGCCGCGCTTCCATAAATGCTGAACTGGCTTAGCTCAGATTCGTTGATAATCTTGCATCCCACTCGCATTCGTGGATTCCTTGGCGGGTTCGGCGATCCATCGCCACGCCCGTCGTCCACTGTTGGTCAGCACCGCCTGGGCCTCACCGTAATCCACCAGACGATTCAATACCGTCGTGACGGAAGCCATTGGATCCTTGTGGCGCGCCAGCATGGAAGGCATCTTTTGCTGGAAGTGCTCGCAGATATCGCGCGCGCTGAGAGCCGCCCCCGATTCCATCAGAATCATTCGACAGGCTTTCGTAAAACCCGGTTGGCGGCCATTACTCTTGCGGTCCACGAGTTCCAGCAGTTCTTCGCTCAGAACGCCGTCTCCAAACAGGTTGGCAAGCCCAGCGATCGTCTGCTTGACAGTTCCGATTCGCTTCATGACCTCGGCCCTTTGTTGCAGCAAATGGCGAAGTTCCTCGTGCGCCTGCCGAATCACCTCCTGCACGTGGCCCACGTCATAACGATCCGACGCCGCGTTTCCTTTCTGCCCCACTTCCATAAAACCTCCCCTTGTCCGATGCGCGTTGATTGAATCCAATTTCGGTTCGCTTCCCCACAAGCGGACCGTCTCTACGAACGAATGCATGCAGGGGTGCTCTACTTTGATCACAACACCAGCGCAA
>QHVR01000085.1 GCA_003223595.1 Acidobacteriota bacterium | reverse complement strand
CACCGCGATGGAAGAAGCTGGAGGCCAACAATAACACTGCGGGATAACATTCGAGCGTATAACGGGGCTCGGGATTTTCCAGGCTGCCTAGAAATGCGGAGCGCAACAATACAAAAAAAACGAATAGCCCGACGCCAAAAATTGCGCGACTGCGCGTCCAACCTGCGAGAAACATAACTACGTACAAAAGATTGATCGCGCCAAATGCCAAGCTGACTGTGAGCCAGCGGGGATCGTCATTGAACTCCCACCAGCGCGGGTCTGACGGAAACAGTTCGGTACGCGGGCGGAGCCACATGTCCGCGATACGAAACGCGGGCAGCCAGAGGTAATACCGCAGCGGTGCTGCCCGGACTCGTTGCGCGCCGAGGGCGCCGAAACGGGCGTCCAGGTCCGGGCTCATGTCGTGATCTTCGTTATATTGCGCAAAAAGCTGGGCGGTCTGGGAGCGCTCATCTGCAGAATCGAAGGCACGATTCGGCAGGCGCGAGAAGTCGATATCGGAACCGGGAACCGGCCAGTAAATCTCCTGCACGGAAACGTAGTCTGCGATCCAGGTTTTCACCCACCGATTGAAGCCGGGCATGATGAACTCGTCGGAGTCGTTTGCATAACGTGGGGCAAGGGGCTGGAAGCGGTGGAGCGTGTGGAGGTTGCGCAAGGTCCAGGGGATCAGCGGGGCGAGAGCGGCAACCGCTACCAGGATTCCTGCAAAGATCAGTTCGCGGGGTGCGAGGCGCGGCACAGAATCTGCGGCAGAGAGATTTCCTTTCCAACTCTTCAGCAACAGCCAAAACAGATATCCGCCAATCGCTGCCAGCAGAATTCCTCCATCAGGCCGAAGCAGGATGGCGGCTGCGACCGACAGACCGCATCCGACCCAATTCAGACGGCCGGGTCTCGAGCGTTTGCCCACACCTGGCCCACGCACTGCGAAGTAAAGTGCGAGCGTGGTGAAAAAAATCTCCAGAGTCTCTGTCAGTGCGGCCGCCGCATAGTTGGCTAGAAAGGGACACAAGCCTGCGAGCAGAAAGGCGGCCTGGGCGGCACGTGCGGAGAACAACCGGCGAGCCATGTCCGCGATCAGAAAACAGGTGCCTAGATCGAGAAGCACCTGGATCAGCAGGACTGCTTTGAAATTGTCCAACCCGAACACCGCGAAGATGGCCGCGAGAAAGGCGGGATATCCAGGAAGGCGTGAAAGGGTCGGCACAATTTGGCCGGAGTTGGTAACGCCGTAAATCCCGTGCTGGAGCCAGTTCTTGGCGATATCGGCGTACAGTCGGGAATCATCGACGACAGCGGGAAATCTCCACACGAGGAAAAGGCGCAAGGCCAGAGCGGCAAGAAGAAAGAATCGCGCTTTGCTGCGCAGCAGTTCCCGCACGCTGCGAATCATAGCGCGTTTGAAGAAATCCCAGAGTAGCGAATTAGCATCCTACTCAGAAGAATCTCACCCTGCCACTCCGCAAATTGACCGTGTGCTGTCAACAGCATACGATGAATATTGTCCCCCATGGCTGAGCCAGTTTTTTATGATCCAAGGCGCGCGCGCTGGAGACGGCTACGGCGCGCTTTCGATATCACGGCAGTCGTAGTTTCCGCACTCATCATTTTTTTCGTTTTCACGGCTCTTCGGGATGAGCCCCTGCCGGAATTGCTGTTTTCCCCACAAAAACGAGCCTTCAAAGCGCTGAAGGAGAGCGAGCGGGCCAAGGCTCACGAACGTACGCGGAAGGCTGCCGCGCGTTCCCGCCGCAAATCAAAGCTGGCAGCGTCGCAGGTCACGCTCAATCAATCCGAAGGGATTCGCGCCGGCTTTTATGTGCCGTGGGATGCGGCCAGTTTTTCCTCGTTGCGCTCCTTCGCGCACCAGATGGATATGCTCTATCCCGACTGGCTGCACGTGCTCACTCCGGATGGGCGTCTGCAGGGCGTGGAAGACCAAACCAATAAGTTTTTCGACGTGATCGAGGGCAAAAATATTTTGCCGGTCGACGATCGTGTCATGCCGTTTCTGAAGAATGAAAATCCAGCCATGGAAGTTTTTCCCATGGTCAACAATAACGACGGCACGGATTGGGTCGACATTTCGGGTTTTCTGAACGATCCGGATGCGCGGGCGCGCTTTCGGCGTGAGGCTGGACAGTTCCTGTCTTCCGGCCGCTATCGCGGGCTGATGATCGACTTTGAAGCCTTTCCCGCCAAGGGGCAGCCCGGTTACGTCGCTTTATTGCGGGAACTCTCGCAGGACCTGCATTCGCGCGGCATGAAGCTGTACGTCGCGGTGCCTCCCCACAACGACGAGTTCGATTATCCGGCGCTTGCGGCTGCTGTGGACGGAGTTGTGCTCATGGATTATGACGAGCACTATCCCGGCGGCAAGTCGGGGCCAGTCGCGTCGCAGGACTGGTTCCTGGACAATTTGAAATATGCGCGCAAAGTCATTCCGCAGAACAAGATCATTTGCGCCATCGCCAACTATGGCTATGACTGGGTGCTGAAACCGAAAGATGGGAAGCTTCCGCCCGGCGAGCATGACGCAGGGGTCAGCGTGCAAGAGGCGTGGCTGGCGGCCCGAGACTCTGATGAGGACGTCAATTTCGACGACGAAGCGATGAATCCTCATTTCAGCTATCTCGACGAGCGCAACCTGCGGCACGACATCTGGTTTGTGGATGCAGTCACGGCGCTCAATCACATGCGCGTTGCCCAAAGCCTGGGGATCCAGACGTTCGCTCTCTGGCGCCTCGGGAGCGAAGATCGCTCGTTGTGGCGCATCTGGGACATGCCGGGAGATCCCGGTGCACCTGACAAACTGCGCGATGTGCCAGGGAGAAATTCTCCGCATCGAAGACAAGCCGGCCCATGGCACGCGGGATCTTACGATCGATCCCGACAGCAAGCTGATCACGGACGAGGTTTTCCAGAACCTGCCGGAGCCTTACCGCGTCGGCCGTTACGGTTACAGCACGAACAAAGTGGCAATCACGTTTGATGATGGGCCTGATCCGCAGTGGACTCCGAAGATCCTCGATGTGCTGAAGCAGAAAAAAGCGACCGCAACATTCTTCCTGATTGGCATTCAAACCGATAAATTTTCCGGGCTGGCGAAGCGCATTTATGCGGAAGGACACACGATTGGGAATCACACGTTCACGCACCCGGACGTGAGCGGCATCTCCACCGGTTACATGAAGGCGGAGTTGAACCTGACGGAGCGGCTTTTTGCCAGCATGATGGGAATTCGGGCGACACTGATGCGGCCGCCGTATGCCATCGATGAGGAGCCAGACACGTCGGATCAAGTCCG
This sequence comes from Acidobacteriota bacterium, assembly GCA_003223595.1. Classification (GTDB taxonomy): domain Bacteria; phylum Acidobacteriota; class Terriglobia; order Terriglobales; family Acidobacteriaceae; genus Sulfotelmatobacter. The sequence continues at coordinate 1,526 of QHVR01000085.1, read as the reverse complement.
GCCGCTCGAAATCCCGCAGGAGATGGGATACATCACTGTGGGCAATCGAATCGACCCCAATGATTGGAGTGACAATCCGCGGCGGTCGGCGGAACAGATCAGTTCGTACGTGCTGTCGCATTTGCCGCCCTGCAAGCTGGAGAACCTGCGCTGCGGCAACATCATTCTGCTGCATGACGGCGGCGGGAACCGTGCGGAAACGGTACGTGCGCTGCCCATGATCATTGATGGTATCCGGGCCAAAGGATACGAGGTCGCGCCGGTATACGAGTTGCTCGGGATGCAACGGGCGAACGTGATGGCCCCCCTGCCGCGCGCAGAATTGTGGGCCGCGCGGCTGGATCGCTTCGGCTTCTGGATGTTCGATGCGGTGATTATCGGGATCACCTGGATTTTCCTGGTCGGCGACTTGCTTATGACGGGACGGCTGATCTTCATCGGCGCGGCCGCGATCTACGATCGGCTGCACGAAAAGATCTTCGGCAAACCGGCAGAAGTCGCGTCTTATAAACCCAAGGTGGCGGTGTTGATCCCCGCGTACAACGAAGAGAAAGTCATTGAGCGCACGGTGCGGGCAGCTTTGAATTCGAATTATCCAAATCTGCGCGTCATCGTCATTGACGACGGGTCCAAAGACCGCACGCTTGAAGTAGCGCGCAATGCGTTCCGCGCCGAAAGCGCCTCGGGCAAAGTTCTTATCCTTGGGAAGAAGAACTCGGGAAAGGCTGAGGCGCTCAATTACGGGATCGAGCACATTGGCGACGCCGAGCTTTTCGTTGGCATTGACGCGGACACAATCATCGCCCCGGACGCGATCGCGCGGCTGGTACCGCACTTTATTAATCCGAAAGTGGGAGCGATCGCGGGCAATGCCAAAGTCGGCAACCGCGTAAATCTATGGACGCGGTGGCAGGCCTTGGAATACATCACCAGCCAGAACTTCGAACGGCGCGCGCTCGATGTATTGGGTGCGGTCAGCGTCGTGCCGGGGGCGATCGGCTGCTGGCGCGTGTCGGCGGTTCGTGAAGCGGGGGGTTACCACATCGATACGGTGGCCGAAGATGCAGATCTGACCATGGCCCTGCTGCGCCGCGGATACCGCGTGGAGTATGAAGACTTAGCGCTGGCCTATACCGAAGCGCCCACCAACGCGAATGGCTTGATGCGACAGCGTTTCCGCTGGTCTTTCGGGATTCTGCAGGCGGTCTACAAACATCGTGGAGTGGTCGCGCGCAAAGGGGCGCTGGGCTGGGTGGCGTTGCCCAACATCGTGATTTTCCAGATTCTGCTGCCGCTGGTTTCGCCGCTGATCGATATCATGTTCGCGGTCGGCACCATCTGGTATCTCATCCAGAAGCATTTCCATCCGGATTCGACCGACCCGGCCAGCTTTCACAAACTCGTTGCATTCTTTTTTGCGTTCCTGGTGATTGACTTCATCGCATCGGCGATTGCGTTTGCGCTGGAGCGGCGACGCGACGACGACAAAGAAGATGTGCTGCTCCTAAGCCAAGTCTGGCTGCAAC
>QHVR01000084.1 GCA_003223595.1 Acidobacteriota bacterium | reverse complement strand
GGCGATCAGAGCCTGGCGCATTTGCACGAAGGCGCGCACGACGAAGACACTCATTTCGATCGCACGCGGTGAGTTCAGCACCGTCGCCGCCATAATGGCACCATGTTCGGTGAAACGGTGAAAATGAAAAGGAGCAAAGGAAAACCTTTGCTCCCGTGTCATCTTGATGTGTTCTGCCTTAGCAATCCGCGCAGATCTGTTCCTCGTGAAAGGACTCCAGCGCCGAATCCAGACTCGGATGTACTTGCAGCACCGAATCCAGATTGGTCAGATCAAGTAACGTGCGTACGACTGGATTGGCTCCCGCACACTTCAACGCCGCATTCCTCTCCCGCGCCCAGGTTTGCAGCAGGGCCAACTAGCCGATGTCGGCGCTGTCCATTGCGGTCACGCAACTCAAGTCCAGCACCAACTTACTCCCGCTCTTCAGAATTTCATCCACCACTCGGGACAAGGCCGCTGCTTCGTCGCGATACACAATGCGGCCTTGGCAGTGCACCACGATGACGTCCCCACGATTGCGCGTTTCCAGACTGAGCTTCACCTTCGACTCCTTCGGTATTCGCGCCGTAACCGGCGCCGTTGACTCCCAGCATTGCCAATTGCTTTGCATAGTTTCCATGTTAGTAGATAGACGCGACGCACTCCGTTTTGGCACCATGAATATCTGCTAAATTTTTGTAACGCGCCAAAGCAGGCGCAGACAAATTTTGTGGGCCGGGACATCTTGGCCATCCGGTACACTGCATCTAACGGATTTCGTTACTTTAAGAAAGCCTTTTTAGCCGGCGCGATCGCCGGGGAGGGATATTGCGTGTCGAAAACTGCTGCCGCGGTGATGGCATTTGTGGGCCTGTTTTTATGCTCGATTCCAATGGCGGCACAGTTTAACGGCCTTCTGCCCAGCGGGAATGTGTATGGGGGCGTCTCTTACGGCCAACTCACTGACGTCATTAACAAGCAGAGTTATCGCGGCTGGAATGCGTCCTTTGAGGATATCCCTTTCACCCGCTTTCCGCGTCTCGGCCTGGTAGTGGACGGCAGCGGTTTCTATCGCAGCAACGGCCTGCGGCAATACAACATTGTCGGCGGCCCCCGCCTCTCCGCCAATATCGGTAAGATCCGACCCTTTGTTCATGCCATGGCCGGCATCCGTCACGTGCGCTCTACCGACACCTTTGTCTATAACCCTCTGGTGATCGACGTGGGCGGCGGCCTTGATTACAAAATATTTTTCAAGAATTTCTCCTGGCGTGTTCAGGGCGATTACATGCACACGCATTACGCCAGCAACACGCAAAACGATTACCGCGCATCCACCGGCCTTGTCTGGAGATTCTAAGTCTTCCAGCGGCCCGCGCCCGGCATTTGACCGCTACCCAAAAACGCCGTCCCGCATCCAACACCTTTCTGCATACATTCGGGTTACCCATGCAGAAGGAGGATGGTTATGCGCAAGGGTTGGGTTCTCGGATTCATTCTGCTTTCTTTTACGGCTTTGGCCTCCGCTCAAATTCCGACCGGCGGAAACATTTACGCCGGCTACTCGTATTTCAACACCAATATGGTCGGAACTGATCGCCAGGGCTTGAACGGTTGGGAAGGATCTCTCGAAGGCAAGTTCTTCCCGTTCGTAGGTATCGTTGCTGATTTCAGCGCCAATTACGGCGATCTCAAATTTCCCAGTCCGGCTGGTACTTGCGCCATTGGAGTTGCGTGCTCGCCTGGCGCTTCGAGGGCGACTTCATCCGCAGCTCTTTATTCCACACCACGCAGCACAATGCCCGCTTCACTACCGGCGTCGTGCTCCGCTTCTAATCGAGGATTAAACATAAACAGGATTCAGCTGGCTGGCTGAATCCTGTTCTTGTGTGTTGTAGCCATTCAGATGCGGGCCCATCCGATCCCTACCACAGCATCCAGTGGCATCGAGAACGTCCTCACTCCCAGAGCAGATCACACGCACTCGCGTTTGTGCCATGCGGTGGCCTGCTCATACGCATACGCCAACTGCAGGACCATATCTTCGCGCCAGTGAGGTCCCGCGATTTGCAGTCCAATGGGCAATCCCGTCTGCGTGAACCCACACGGAACCGAGATCGCAGGCAGCCCCCATACGTTGAAGGGGCGCGTATTTCTCAGCAGCCTGAGTTCTGCCGGACGCAGCGCTTCCGGACTCGACTTGAGTTCTGCAATGCTCGGAGCCGGCATCGGAGTTGTGGGTGTTACGAGCACATCCACTTCCGCGAATATTGACCGGATACTCCGCCGCACCCTCTCCAATTCACGGCGCTGTTCGATGTATTCCGCAGCCGAGACTTCTTCCCCGCTGCGAATCCGCCGCACCGTTTCCGGATCGTACAACTCCGGATTCTGCGCCACCCATTTCGCGTGAGTTGCGTAGGACTCCGCTTTCTGCAATGTGCGGTCGGTGGGCACATCCAGCCGCACTTCTTCGACCTGGGCGGCGATCGTTCGGATTCCATCGAGAGCGTGACTCATCGCCGACGCAACTTCCGGGTCAAGATCATCGAAGAAATACTCGCGCGGAACGCCAACGCGCAACCGCGCCGCACTTTCTTTCATTCCTGCAACATAATCCCCGACCGGAACTTCCGCCGTAGTGAGGTCTGCCGCATCGAATCCGGCAATCGCCTGGAGCACAATCGCGACATCAGCGACGCTTCTTGCCAGCGGTCCAACATGATCCAGCGATGGCGAAAGCGGAACTACGCCGCGACTTGGCACCCGCCCGTAAGTCGCCTTCAGCCCCACGCACCCGCACAGCGCTGCCGGTTGACGAATGGACCGGGCGGTGTCCGTCCCGATGGACGCGTAGCCAATACCCGCCACAACCGCCGCCGCGGACCCTCCGGAAGAGCCGCCCGTAATGCGCCCCCGATCCCACAGATTGCGGACCTCTCCAAAGTGACTGATCAGCGAACTTCCGCCGTAGGCGAACTCGTGAAGATTATTCTTCCCGAGGATCACCGCCCCGGCGCGGCGCAAGCGCCGGACAACCTCGGCATCCTCGCCGGGAACTCGGTTTTCGTGCAGCTTGCTTGCCGACGTCGTGCGCACTCCAGCCGTGTCAATCAGATCCTTCACGGACACGGG
>QHVR01000083.1 GCA_003223595.1 Acidobacteriota bacterium | reverse complement strand
CGATGGAGCGCATGGTCACAAGAGACAACTCGCCTGTATTTGCGCGGGGTTTGCCATTGTGCCAGCCCGATGGCAATGCTATAAAAGACGCAGTTTCCGTCCGGGTATCCAGGCACCCGGAACCCATTTCATGCGAGTCAGAAACAGCTGGCGTGTGTTCGTTCTACTGTGTGCTGTTGTCGATGCCTGTGCTCAGACCGGTCCCATTGAGAATGCCGTGCAGTTTCTGAACAGCGGCGACACGGCGCAAGCCGAGGTCGAGGCTCGCAAGGCTCTGCACGCGCCAGCCACCCGACCCCTGGCATTAGCTATGCTCGGGACGATTCGGTTACAGCAAGGAAACACCGCGGAGAGCGTGAAGCTCCTCGAGCAGGCGCTCGCGCTGAATCCGAAGCTGGTGGGAGCGCGCACGACTCTAGGGAATGCATATGCGTTCAGCGGCAAAGGGGAATTAGCAGCCAAGTGCTTTCGGCAGGTGCTAAAGCTTGATCCCAACAACTTCGATGCTCGCTTTGATCTCTTCAAATTGGAATCCTCGCGACGTAATTTCCGGGAATCCCTTGATTTGGCTGGGCCGATGATGCCTCAACTGCTGGAGTCCGACGAAGCGATCGTTGCCCTCGCTGCTGACTACGGTGCGCTTGGCAAGAAAGAAGAGTTGCGAAACCTCGTCCCCCACTGGCAGCGGCTGACAGATGCATCGGACGAAGCGGCACTGGATTTCGGCAGCACCCTCCTCCTGTATGGGATGAAGCCGGAAGCAACTGAAGTATTTGAGCAGGAAGAGGCACGGGTGGCGGCGCGGCCGCGCTCTGGTCTCGCCCTAAAGCTGGGGAGCGCCTTTCTGACGCTGGGGCTTTTTGATAAGGCAGAAAGGAACGCGCAGTTGTCGTTATCGCTGTCTGCCGATTGCCTCGCCTGCTATCAAACTCTGGCTCAGGTCGCTGAGCGCCAGGACAACAGCGAGAAGGCTTTGGCCTACCTGGCGGCAGCCAAAAAGCTGGCGCCTGAGGATCCGGATGTTCTTTTCGAGTTTGGCAAAGTATGTTTGGAGAGGAATCTTGTCGACGACGCGTTGCCTGCACTGTCCAGGGCCGTGGAGTTGAAGCCGAAGAATGATTCATACGTTTACGTTTTGGGGTCCGCCAACGTCGCGCGGGGCCATTTGCCAGATGCGCTGAAGCTTTTTCAGCAATTACTGCAGAAACATCCGGCGGATGCCGTGCTGACGTATGCCATCGGCGCCGTTTATTTCCTGCAAGGCAAGTACAGCGAAGCTGAAACATCGCTCAAGCAGAGCTTGGCCGTTCAGCCGAATCAGGTTGCCGCTTCGTACTATCTGGCTCTGACGTACGACGCCATTGGCGACGATGATCGCGCCATCCCGATCTTTCGGGATTTGCTCAAGAACAATCCCAAGCATGTGCCGTCGTACGTAAAGCTCGGCGGCATATTGCTGCGAGCGCACCAGTACGATGAGGCTCAACAGAGCCTGCAACGCGCCGTTTCCCTCGATCCGGATTCGGTGGAAGCACATTATCAACTTGGACTGGTTCTTCGCCGGCAAGGCAAGTCCGCAGATTCAGAGAGCGAGTTTGCGGAGTCGCGCAAGCTGGAAGCCGAGCAGCGTGCGCAAAAGGACGTCCGTTTGCGACTGTTGCTGCCGGACTGAAACTAAATCGAAAATGAGCCGGCGTATCCTCGACTTTCTCCGTCCCAACAAAGTATCAGGATTCACGTCCATTACTCGCCGTGACTTTCTTGGCGGTGTGGGGCGACTCGGTTCAGTCTTGCCTTTTTCCGCTCTGTTGCCGTCTGCCCGTGCGCTGCAGGCAGTTCAGAAGACGCCCTCTCACCCGCCAAATCGCAAATCGCCCCTCAAACCCGCTGCTGCAGGGTTCTCATTCAGAGACGTTGCCAAAGAAGCCGGGCTCGCGGGCGCGCTCAACGTGTTTGGCGGGATCGAGCGGAAACAATACATTCTCGAAGAAACCGGTTGCGGGGTCGCTCTCTTTGATTACGACAACGACGGATGGCTGGACATATTCATGGTGAACGGGACCCGCTTCGAGGGAATCCCTGCATCACGTCCGCCGACGAATTTTCTTTTTCACAACAATCGTGATGGGACCTTTACCGACGTTACCGAGAGGGCAGGCTTGACCAGGTCTGGCTGGGGACAGGGCTGTTGCATCGGAGACTACGACAATGACGGGTTCGATGATCTGGTGGTTACATATTGGGGCGGCATTGTCCTGTATCACAATAATGGCGATGGAACATTTACTGATGTCACAGAGAAGGCGGGCCTGCTGCAAAAGGATCCGTATCCACGCTGGAACACCGGGTGCTGCTTCGTGGATTACGATCGCGACGGCCATCTCGATCTGTTTGTCGCCAATTACGTGAACTTCGATCTGAAGACGACGCCAGTGGCTGGAAGCAACGCCTACTGCCGCTATTTCGGGTTGTCCGTCGGATGCGGGCCACAGGGCATGGGCGGCGGAACGAACATTCTGTATCGCAATCGCGGCGATGGGACATTCGAGGACGTGTCTCTGCAATCCGGCATTGCCGTGCCGCGCGGCCCTGCAGCGCCGTTCTTTGTGAGCGATCAATGGATTCCAACCGGCTCCTATGGACTCGGGGTCGCAGCTGCCGATTTCGATAACGATGGGTGGCCGGACATTTACGTGGCCTGCGACTCTGTCCCGAGCCGCTTTTACCACAACAAAGGCAACGGAACCTTCGAGGAAGTGGGCCGCGAGATTGGCTGTGCGGTGAACGAGAACGGTGGTATGCAGGGCGGCATGGGGGTTGCCGTCGGGGATTATGACTGCGATGGCTGGCTGGACATCGTAAAGACGAACTACTCTGATCAGACCGCGAACCTGTACCACAACAATGGGGATGGAACGTTTTACGACGCTGTGCTGCAGGGTGGGCTAGGTGGAAACACCAGGTATCTGGGATGGGGAGTTGGCCTCTTCGACTTTGATAACGATGGCTGGCCGGACATATTTATGTGCAATGGCCACGTCTTCCCTGAGGTCGACACCAAGAAGCTGCACCTTACGTTTAAGCAGCGGAAGATCCTGTACAGAAACCTCGGGAATGGACGTTTTGCCGACGTTACTGCCGAGTCTGGCGCAGTGGTAACGGAGCCGCGCCCCAGCCGCGGTGCGGCTTTCGGAGACTTCGATAATGATGGCGACGTAGATGTGGTCATCATCAACATGAACGAGCCGCCCTCACTATTGAGAAATGATTGCGCGGCGAAGAACAACTG
>QHVR01000082.1 GCA_003223595.1 Acidobacteriota bacterium | reverse complement strand
AGCTTCTGCTTCGGACGAGAAATTCTTGTACCAAGTCCCGCAAAGACGTCGACCATTCGGGTCGAGAAACTCGTAGCTAAAAGTTGCGCAGAAATAGCGACCGCCTGAGGCTCTCTTCCGTTCAATGTCAAGACGGGTGATCGAGCCCTCGGCTGTGGGCCAGGTCAGCGAGGCCCGATAGAGCCATAAAGCACGCACGATTACGGCGACAGCCGCTATCGCCAAAGCCGCCCACAATAGCGTCTGGTGATCGTCTGGACGAAGCATGGTTCATGGTAGGCGATTCGGAAGAGAAGCACAAAATGAAATTCGCGAGCTAGGGCCGCGAGGACAGCCATATTTCGCAATCCATTCATGGTCTTCCAGAGTGAGTGAGCACCATCAGCGGGATGGCGGCGAGTGCCGCTATGATTACAAAAACCAGCACGATTCCACCGATGACATCGTCAAACTTTCTGTTAACGTGCTTCCCCATGACGTTCTTGTCAGACGCGGTCCGCAGAACCGGGTAATAGGTAAATGGCATCACTACCATCCCGAAGACAATGGATATATTTACCAATTGCAATGGGCGTACTCCGGTCAATGCAATCACCATCGCGAGGGTGAACATCGCAACCCAAGTACCAGTGAACACAGGCGCAGACTTGGGTGGGACGTTCTTACCCCATTTGAGATTGAAGAACTGACAGACGTTGTAGCCGCCGGACAGAGCAGTTTCGACAGTTGCCCCGGCTAGGCAGGCAAGACAGCCAGCTATAGCTGCAATCAAAGCTTTTTGTGCAAACGGAAATGCGCCCGAGAAGACTGCGGTGCTGAGTGTCTGAGGGAAAATGGCACGTGGCAGAAATAGGATCACGCCGAGAGCTAACAGACCAACGGTAAGCAGGGAACCAAGCAATGAGCCGAGTGCTGCGACCATGAAGTTCTCAGCCAGGTCCTTGGGTGTCCAGTCTTCTTCTATTGCGCCTGAAGAATAGAAGTGGACTTCGTACTCCATGAGCATGGCGCTAAAAATACCAACCGCAAAGTACCAGTACAGAAGAGTATGTTTGGTATCCGGTTCCGAGACCTTCGGGATAAGGCCATGGGCCAGCTGACCCCAATCCGGATGAAGCGTCACCGCGGACACGGCAAAGACGATCATCATCAGGCCAGACAGACCAAGCGTCCTCTCGATCCATTGAAAACGGAAAAGAAGCACCATCATGCCCAGAGCCAGGGTAGTCGCGACGAGCAGAAGCTTTTCCGGCCATCCAGTCAATAGATGAAGGAGAATGGCAATGCCTCCAATTTCCGCAGCGCACGTAATCAGGTTCAAGAGGTTGGACGCGATTAACGCGGCAAGTCCAAGCTTTTTGCCCAGCCGCGTATGTACAACCGCAAATACGGGCTCCTTGGCAACCACGGCAACCCTTCCGCACATTTCCATGTAGATGATGATGGCTGCTGTGCCCAGTGCGATGGCCCACATTAGCTGGTAGCCGAACAGCGCACCCGCCTGCGTTGTGAACACAATCTGGCCCAGGTCAACGAACCCTCCCAGCGCCGTCATAATCCCGAGGGTGATACCCAGGATGTTTTTCATATAGAGGAGTTCGCCTCATCCAGAGCCTGACGGATGCTTGCAAGGTGCTCCTTCGCAGCCGCGAGCGCGGCTTCGTCATCCAGTTTCCCGCGAATGCTATGCAACTCTGCCTGTAAGGCGTCGAACTGGGTTCTTAGTTTTCGTACGGCATCCTCTTCGCCCTGTGCAGGCGACGATTCCTGGAGTTCTTCCCTGGAACGCTCGATCTCTTCGGTGAGGTATTCAATGTGGCCTTGCGCGTAATGTTTCGTCGCACGATTCTCGCGAACATAGTCCAGGAACATCTCGGTTTCGGCTGCCAGCGACTTTGCAGAAAGCAACTGCGAGCGGATTTCGTCTGTTGTCAGGGTCTTCTGGCGAGAGCACGCGCACAGGGCCAGAATGAACCCAAGCGCAAAGCCTGCGATGGCCTTGAACATGACTCACAGATGCAGGAATGTACTCCGGTGTTTGCCGGTCATGAGCTACGACCGCTGAGGCAAGGAGCACCCCAAGTGGCATGCGGCCAGCATCTTCTCGCTAATCCATCTGATTTGAGGAGCTTTCGGCAGGGTGGCTCCTGGCTCGGGATGGCGTGGAGGTTTCTGTGGCGCTGCCGGGACCCGTCCCGGCTGCCCCGGAATCAAGCGCGTGACATAACTCGCTGACTAATCTCGACACTGAATCCGGATCGTTTTCGTGCAGAATCGCTTCGGCGATTTCTCGCCATTTCTCAAAGTTTGGATTATCCATTGATGATCGACACCCTAGGCCAGAATCCCCCCAGCCTCTGACGAGGCTACGGGATCGACGGCATGGATGTCAGTCAGGAACATGACCTTTCTCAAGCTTTCGTTCACCGGCATTTCAGTACTTCCCTGCATTCTGCCCAAGGGCGCAGTTTGGCGCTAACACAGCATGCTGGCACTTACATCAAAACCACGTGCATTTCTATCAGCATCACGAGCCTGAAAACTTGCTATTGGCGGCTCTGCCGCGCTACGAGCGAGAGCGACTGGACCCCTTTCTGCACCGGGTGAATCTGGAGATCGGAGCACCCATTACCAATCCAGGTGAGCCGATTCGCGAGCTTTATTTTCCTTATGACGCCGTGACCTCAACCGTACAGGAGATGAGTGACGGGTCGACGATCGAAACGGGGTTGATGGGGATGGAAGGCCTGAGGAGTGCAGGTATGGCTTCGGCAGCGCTCGACAGCCTCAACTACCTTCGTGCAGATTCCGGGATTGGCTCACCGCATGAGCACCGAAGATTTCATCCGGGAAGTGCGGGACCGGCCTTCGCCACTCAATGATCTGATTGCGTCCTACGTACATGCATTTCTGGTCCTGACCTCCATGACCGCGGCGTGCAACCGGCTGCATTCGATTGACCAACGCTTATGCCGCTGGCTGCGCATGACCTACAATCGCGCGCGTAGAAGGGAATTCCCGGTCAGGCATGAGTTTCTGGCGGAGATGCTGGGAGTCCACCGGCCGACGGTCTCGACCGCCGCCAGTATGCTCCAGCGGGCCGGCCTTATCAGCTACAAGTATGGAAAACTCACCGTTCTTGATCCCGAGGGCTTGGCCGACTCGGCGTGCGAGTGTTACCCGGTGATGGAGGCTCAGTTCGACAAGATCTTCGACCAGCCGTGGCGAGAGGCGGTTGCGGACCAAGCACGCACGGTGCGCCAGCAGTGAGGAGCGCCGTCTGCGCTGGCTGATTGGTCTGCCGTGTGGTTAAATTGGCTCGGTGAAGATCGCCATCGATATCCGCCGGATGACGGAATTTGGTGTGGGGACGTACATCCGCAACATTATTCGGACCCTGGGCCGCCTGGACCATGAAAACCAATATTTCCTGCTTGGCTCGCCCACTAAGGTGGAGGAAATCGGCCCGCTGCCGGGCAATTTCCAAACCATCCCTCTGGCTCATCCCGAGCACACGCTGAAGGGTTACCGCGAGTTCCGGAGCGCACTGCGCAAACTCGACTGCGACTTGGTACATATTCCCAACCTGTTTTCGCGGCCGCGATTCCTGCCGTGCCCGTATGTAATGACGGTGCATGACATGCTGGAGCACATGTCCCGACCGCGGCAGCAGGGCGTATGGCGCTGGATCTATTTTCAGATGACCAAGAGAGTTCTGGCGGGAGCAGCCCGTATTTTCGCGGTTTCCAATTTCACGCGCAACGAGATTGAAAAGCTGTTTGAGATCCCGCTTAATCACATTGAAGTCGTCTACAACGCAATCGACGAGCGCTTTCTGCACGGGCATGCAACGGCTGCAGACCGCGATCTAATCGCGCAGCGATATCAAGTCTCGTACCCTTTCCTGCTCTATGCCGGACGCATCAGCCCCCATAAGAACGTGCTGCGGCTGATCGAGGCGTTCTCTGCGCTGAAGACCGAATTAGAGAAAGACCAGCTCTGGCCGGATCTCAAGCTGATCATCATCGGAGACGACTTGTCCGGCAATCCGGATCTGCGCCGCACCGTGGTGCGCAGCGGCGTGCAGAATGAGGTCCGCTTCCTGGGATTCGTACCGATCGAAGTCTTGCGGATCTTTTACGACGAAGCGAAGGTCTTCGTCTTTCCCTCGTTATATGAAGGATTCGGCCTGCCTCCTCTGGAGGCAATGGCGCACGGAACTCCCGTGATCACTTCCAACATCTCTTCGTTGCCGGAGGTTGTTGGCAATGCTGCCGTATTGGTCAATCCGGAGAATGTCTTCGAGATTATGCGGGCTGCGCATCGCGTTCTGACCGATCGAGCCTTGCGGGATCGTATGAAAGAACGAGGCTATCAGCAGGCTAAGAAATTCTCGTGGGAAATCTCGGTACGGCGGCTGCTGGATGTCTACCGAGAAGTCGGGCGCGCCGGCGGTCGAGAAACCGTCCGGCAGAGCGCTGCGGATTGAAGCGACCGGCACGGACACTAAATGGCGGCGACACGCCGCCGCGCTACTTCAGCAGTGGTTGGCCGGGAGAAGCGATGGCATGCTTTTGCAGCTTCGCCGTCAGGCGGCTACGGTCAGCGTCGGTCTTGGCGGCTGCTAGGCGCTTGCGGAGTTGAAGGATCTTTTCTTTGCGGGTACGGCGCCGGCGAATTTCGGGCCGGCGGCTGGGTGCGGACATAGTTCGGCTCCTGGTTTTGGTTGTGAATCAGAAGTATAGCATTTGAGTTCGCCAGTCGCCCCGGACCGCAGGTCCGGGGCGATGTTGTCTGGCAAGCCTTCCTACGCTACTGCATCCGCGGGCTCGGGATACCGGCTCTCCACTTCGAGATCCGCCTCGAGTGCCTTGTGCGTGCGCGCCACCAGCATGTAGATCGACGGAACCACAAACAAGGTGAACGCTGTTCCGATGATCATGCCGCTGACCAGCATGATGCCGATGCTATTACGGGCTCCGGCTCCGGGGCCCTTCGCCAGGACCAGCGGGAAATGGCCGATGACGGTTGCCGCCGTGGTCATCAAAATCGGCCGTAGACGAGTGCTGGCCGCCTCAATGATGGCCGCAAGTTTATCTCTCCCTTGCTCCTGCAAGTGATTGGCAAACTCCACGATCAGAATGCCGTTCTTCGATACCAGCCCCACCAGCGTGATCAAGCCGACCTGGCTGTAGATATTCAGGGTGGTGAACCCGACAAAGGAGAACAGCAACGCTCCCGAGAGAGCCAGCGGAACCGATCCCGCCAGAATGATGAACGGATCGCGGAAGCTTTCGAACTGCGCTGCCAGCACCAGGTAAATGAGAATTCCGGAGAGCAGGAACGTTCCCAGAAATTTGCTTCCCTCAACCCGAAGCTGGCGCGACTCACCGGCGTAATCCACCGTGAAACCCTGCGGCAGAACCGCCTTGGCCTCATCCTCGAGAACGCTGAGAGCTTTGTCCAGCGGCACTCCCGGCGGAATCACGCCCTGAATGCGCACCGCGTTCAGCTGCTGGAATTTGTTCAGCTGGCGTGGCTCGGTCGTCGTCTTCAAACTCGCAAAGGTCGAGAGCGGAACCAGTTTGTTCTGCGATCCCGTGACATAGATTTGCGAGAGCTGATCCGGAGTCAGGCGCTCGGCACGCTTGACCTGCGGGATCACCTTGTAGCTGTGCCCCTGAATGCTGAAGCGGTTGACGTAGTTTCCGCCCAGCAGAGTCGAGAGGTCTTGCCCAGCCTGGCTCAGGTCGACGCCTTGCGAGCGCAACTTGTCGCGATCGAAAACGACTTCGGTCTGGGGCTGATCGTACTTCAGATCCGAGTCAGCGTAGATGAAGATGCCGCTGGTCATCGCCTTTTTCACCAACTGATTGGCAAATGCGACCAGTTGCTGCGGTTCAGCCGGTGAGGCAATCACAAAATCGACCGGGAAGTTTCCGCCGCCCGGCAAAGCGGGAGGAGTCAGGGGAATCACCCGGATTCCTGCGATATGCGAGAGCGGCCCGGCAGATTGGAGCATCAACTGTTGCGTTGTCTTCTTACGCTCGCTCCAGGGTTTTGTGACCATCCCGCCGAAACCGCCAGTCGGCTGCGTGATCTGGAAGACGCTCTGGCTCTCCGGGAACGACTTGTAGACGTCGTAGACCTGGTTCGTAAACAAGTCGGTTTGATCGATGGTCGAATTGG
>QHVR01000325.1 GCA_003223595.1 Acidobacteriota bacterium | reverse complement strand
CAATTTACTTGCCGTCGTACACGCCGGTTCAAGGCCCGCAAGCACGGCGCTTCGCCAACAACTACACTCGCTTGTTTATTCGTTATCCGGGTTTGGAGGATTCAAAATTAGGCGCCGAAAACATGACCGGCGGCGAGAAATTCAGGATGGGAATCAACATCGCGAACGAGGGCATGAATATTGCCACCAATTTAAACCCAATTGGTTCAATCCAGGCGACAATGAGCGCCATATCGATTGCTCGCACAATTCATTCGGCGATGGCTTCCGTAAGCGTAAGCTTTGCGTCGTGGGAGCGAAGTGTTGAGGATCAGCAACAGCTACTCTCGGGTCCATCGTTCAAAACCATCCCCAGCGAGCCGGTTAACCTCGCGTTTGTGCAGAAATGAGGTTCCCGCACGCTCGAGCAGGAACGCACATTGACCCTCTCCTTAGATGCGCCCTACGTCCATGAAGTTGAGGTCGTGGGCTTCGTCCTGTACAGAAGTCAGCGCGACGTTCACCTCGCGGATGTAGAACGCAGCGCAAAAAAGTAGTGACATCATCGAGAGCACGAACACAACCGCGGCCGATACGGCGGCGGCCTTCCAATACAGGCCCAATCCCAACAATAGACAGGCGAGCAGAGTGCCCGCGAGGGCGAGGAGCGCGAACAGGAACGCGCGGCGGATCATCTCCGCGCGGTGCTGGATCGAAGCAATCTGTGCGGTGTAGGCGTCTGCTTCCGAGTGGCGGGCGTTCTTCGTCGCATCATGCTTCGCGTGCACGTACT
>QHVR01000324.1 GCA_003223595.1 Acidobacteriota bacterium | reverse complement strand
CTACGTCATTCATGGGTGTTCCGTTCCTGAGTCAACCGCTTGCCTTTAACACCACCCGGGTCACAGGGTTTCACAGAGTCTATCTTGGCTGAGAGACAGTTCTCGTGATGCGCCCTCCGCTGCCATCGAATACCTGGAATTCGCGAATATGAGCGTCCGCTGAACTGGAGAGAATATTGACACGTATGCGCGATGTGGTCACCGGTGGAAAGATGTCGATCCGCTTATGACCGATGGCGTGCCCCTCCACCACAGGTTTCCAAGTTCTGCCGTTCCACACTTCAATTCGAAAATCCTCGACGCGTTGTCCATCATTGAGCCACTCCATCACCAGCGTGCGATCAAACTTCACGGGCTCGCGGAAATCAGCTTCGAGGATGGCATGATGCGATCCCGCCGGCGCCGACCAGAAAGTATCGGGGTCCCCGTCGAAAGCGGCGTCAGTGGCGCTGTTCGGGATGTGCTCCTTGGCGGCCAGATTTCGGAAATAACGCTGGCGAACGGCCTCTCCGAATTCTTCCAGCCTTCTTACATCAGCCTCGGGCAGCAGCCCGCGCTTGTCCGGCGCGAGACCGAGCATCAACTGGCCACCGTGCCCAATGGTTTGCTCGAAAGTCGAAAGCAACTCTTCCACTGACTTCAGCGTGCCTTCATCATTGGGGTGCCAGAACCAGTGCTCTTTGTGCAGCGGCGTATCGGCCTCGACCGGCCTCCATCGCAAATAGCCGTGGCGATCGAGCACGTTCCAGTTTTCGTACGGAATCTTCCCATCCTCGTTCCCTGCCCAGCGAATGTCCCCGTATTCGAACAGCGCGGCGTCTGCGAAAACCAGAGTGTTCGGTTGCGTTTTGCGCAGCGTCTCGACAATGCGAGGGAAGTTGTAGACGTGCCCTTCACTGCCGGCGCCATCGAGCCAGAACTCCACCAGGTCTCCGTAGTTGGAGGTAAGCTCGTCCAGTTCAGCAGCGTAATAGTCGTCGTATTCAGCCGAGTTCTTGTAGCGCGGCTCGTGCCGATCCCAGGGAGAGAGATAAACGCCGAATTTCATTCCCAATTTGTGAGCCGCATCCGACACGCGCCTGACCACGTCCCCCTTGCCGTTCTCCCACGGACTGCTTTTCACGCTGTAATCGGTTTGTTTTGTCGGCCACAGGCAGAAGCCATCATGGTGCTTGGCCACCAGCACGACATATTTCGCACCTGCGGCCTTAGCCGGCAGCAGCCACTGCTCGGGATCGAGCTGCGTCGGATTGAATACCTGCGGACTCGCCGTGCCGTCCCCCCACTCGCGATCAAGATAGGTGTTCGTGCCAAAGTGGATGAGCACACCAAATTCAAGATCCTGCCATTCCACCTGCTGGGGCGAGGGTTTGATATCGCTGAAATTCTGCGCGCGGGCAAACGGGAAGCACAGCATCAGCCAGATAACGACAGCGGCAATCTTCCCGCTCCGTGCACCATCGATCAAAATGAAACCCTTCATGATTGAGAGTAACGTTATCACCAAAACCTGCAAGCATCAGATGGGGAGAAACGCAGGCCCAACTTTCTTTCCATCCGGCAGTCCCAACCTATTTGTCTTGCCCATCGCGCACCCAGTACCATGAATTCATGCCCGTCGAAACATTGACCCAATCTTCTGTCTCGATTCGCGCCCCTCGCGGCAACCAGATCACCTGCAAAGGCTGGCAGCAGGAAGCCGCCATGCGCATGCTCATGAATAATCTCGACGAGGAAGTCGCCGAACGCCCCAAAGACCTCGTCGTCTATGGCGGAACCGGGCGCGCCGCGCGCAATTGGGAAGCCTATCGCGCCATCATCGAAAGTTTGAAGAAGCTGGAGAACGACGAAACTCTGCTGGTGCAATCGGGCAAGCCAGTGGGAGTCTTCAAGACGCACGATCACGCTCCGCGCGTGCTGATCGCTAACTCCAATCTCGTCGGCCACTGGTCCAACTGGGAGAAGTTCAACGAACTAGAACGCGCCGGGCTCATGATGTACGGCCAGATGACCGCGGGCTCCTGGATCTACATCGGCTCGCAAGGCATCGTGCAAGGAACTTTCGAGACCTTTTCCGCCGCAGGCGAGAAGCATTTTGGCGGAGATCTCGCGGGCAAGCTGATCGTCAGCGGTGGCATGGGCGGAATGGGTGGAGCTCAGCCGCTGGCCGCCACCATGACCGGGGCGGCATTTCTCGGCATTGACGTGGATCCCGAGCGCATCAAGAAGCGGCTGAAGACCGGATACTGCGACTTCATGGTATCCACTCTCGACGAGGCGCTGCGCATCCTGAAGAACGCCGTTCGCAAGAAGGAGAATGTTTCGGTGGGGCTCGTCGGCAATTGCGCCGATGTCATTCCACAACTAGCGGAGCGCGGCGTAGTTCCGGACATTTTGACGGACCAGACTTCGGCCCATGATCCTCTGAATGGATACGTGCCCCACGGCATGAGCCTCGAACAGGCTTTGGAGTTGCGCCAGCGCGACCCGCAGGCCTATCAGGAGAAGTCGCTGGATTCCATCGCACGCCACGTCGAAGGCATGCTCCGCCTGCAGAAAATGGGATCGGTCACATTCGATTACGGCAACAACATCCGTACCTTTGCGTTCCAGCGTGGCGTGAAGAATGCCTACGACTTTCCCGGCTTCGTGCCTGCCTATATTCGTCCGCTGTTCTGCGAAGGGCGCGGCCCCTTCCGCTGGGTCGCACTCTCCGGCGAGCCCTCGGACATTCACGTGACGGACGAACTGGTGCTCGAACTCTTCCCCGAAAACCGCATTCTGCGCCGCTGGATCGACCTGGCTCGCAAACGAATCAAGTTCCAGGGACTCCCCGCGAGAATCTGCTGGCTGGGATACGGGGAACGCGCCCAGTTCGGCCTGGCCATGAACGATTTAGTGAAGAAGGGCAAGATCAAAGCCCCGATCGTGATCGGCCGCGATCA
This sequence comes from Acidobacteriota bacterium, assembly GCA_003223595.1. Lineage (GTDB taxonomy): Bacteria > Acidobacteriota > Terriglobia > Terriglobales > Acidobacteriaceae > Sulfotelmatobacter. The sequence continues at coordinate 9,507 of QHVR01000324.1, read as the reverse complement.
TCTTGACTGCGGCTCGGTTGCCTCGCCGTTCCGGGAGACCGAAGCTATGAAAGATGGATCGGACGCCGTGGCCGACTGGCCGCTGCTCAATGCCCTGCTAAACACGGCAGCCGGAGCGTCCTGGGTCTCAATCCATAACGGAGGCGGCGTCGGCATTGGCTACTCGCTGCACGCCGGCCAAGTCACAGTCGCCGATGGGTCCGACATGATGGCGAAGCGCATCGAGCGCGTCCTGACCACCGATCCCGGCATGGGAATCATCCGCCACGTAGATGCTGGCTACGACGAAGCCAAGGAGTTCGCGAGCAACAAAGGCGTCAGGATTCCAATGGCCTAAACAGGATCCCGCGTACGTGCAGCCCCCACGTAGGGACAGCCCCTTGGGCTGTGCACGTTTTGAGCAAAGCTGACGCGCGAGGACAGCCCTAGCGCTTGGGGTTGCGTTCCCGCACTTTGAAGTATTGTCCCGGAAGCATGATCACAACCCCTTCAAACCTACTCCCGAAATATTGTCCGAAGTGTTGGACGTCGCCCGTCAACAAGTGGGTGGCACGCGCTTCAACCGCCGCTAAAAAGATGGGAGCATCTTTGTCCGGCAGAGACAGTCCGCGCGGTAGCCCCCGATCTGCCGCTTCAAAAAGATGCAGCGTTCCCGACAGGTTGCGCAATGCACGCTGCTGAATTTCGTCCTGCAGGTTGCATCTTGCCTCTTCCAGCGCATAACGAGAACTGCACAACCCCACGTCCTTGAATTTCCAGAGCTGAAGCAAGCGGGAGTCCAGCTTGTAAGCGGCAGAAAACAGCACGTTCGCGTCCAGAAACAGCCGATCCATTTAAGCGGGTTTGTGGTGGGGAATCGAATCGGGATCGAGACCGAGCTTGAGAACTTCCTTGCGCGCCTTTCGATAGTCAGCCTGGTCAATGGCGTTTGAAAGCAGAAATTCCGCTTTACGCTCAGGAGTATATCGTTCGATAGGAACAACCACTGCGGGGCGAATCAGGATTCCGTCCTCTTTCTCTTCCGCGATGACAATAGTGCCCTCTTCAATGCCGAAGCGCTTTCGCAGCTTGGCCGGCACGACAATTGACCCTCGTTTGCCCACCTTTGCCGATTCCATAAGAATGCCTGTTTATCCGATTATAACATATGCCTGATATTCAGACAAAAAAACCTAACTGCTACACTGCGAAACTGTGGGCAACGATAGGGCAAAGACTAGGTCTCATCAAGCAGTGCTCCTGGCAAACGCCAGTCAGATTCTTACCTTATGGGCACCATCGCCTGGTCCGCGGCGCGGGCCTGCCCTCAAAGAACTCAGCATCATCATCGGTGGCGCGGTTCTCTGCTTCGCCGGAAAGATCGTGTCGGTCGGCACGACGAAGGAGGCTCTGCGGGATCTCTGGCTTAAGAAGAATCGTAAGACGGTAACCGAGATCGACTGCGCCGGTAAAGTTGTTCTGCCCGGCTTTGTCGATTCCCACACGCATCCCGTATTCGTGAACCCGCGCCTGGTCGATTTCGAGAAGCGGATCGAAGGTGCTTCTTACGAACAGATTGCCTCTGCCGGCGGCGGAATTCGCTCCAGCCTGGACGCGGTTCGCAATGCTCCGAAAAAACAGCTGGCGGACACGGTTTTAACTGCTTTTCGCGATATGGCCGCCCACGGAACCACCACGGTCGAAGCCAAATCCGGGTACGGACTCACGCTCGAATCGGAATTGAGATCACTCGCCGCCATCCGTGATGCGGCTTCTACATGGCCCGGAACCGCAGTCGCCACCCTGCTCGGAGCGCATGTGGTCCCCCAAGAATTTCAGGGCCGCTCACAAAAGTACGTCGAGCTCGTCTGTACAGAGATGATCCCTCGGGCGGCGCGGGAGAAGCTCGCTCAATTCGTTGACGTCTTTTGTGACAAGGGAGCTTTCAGCCCAGCGCAGACCGAGCAGATTTTTGCCGCCGCGCAAGCCAACGGGCTCGCGGTTCGCGCCCACATGGGACAGCTTTCCGAAACAACTTTGGCTCCCTTTTTGCGTTTCAAGCCGGCATCGTTCGATCACATGGACCACGTCAGCGATAGCGATGTCCAGCAACTGGCAAAGAACGACACGGTCGCCACGCTGGTGCCCGGAGCAAACTACTTCCTTGGGCTGAAAGATTATCCGAACGCGCGGCGGCTGATCGATGCGGGCGTCCCAGTTGCTCTGGCCACCGATTACAACCCGGGGACTTCGCCGACGATCAGCATGGCGATGGCGATGTCGCTGGCGTGCACGCACATGAAAATGTCGCCCGCGGAAGCGATCGCGGCAGCGACCATCAACGGAGCCTGGGCGCTGCGGCTAGCGGATCGCAAAGGCAGCATCGAACCTGGGAAGGACGCCGATCTAGCCGTCTTTGCAGTCAATGATTATCGCGAGATTCCTTACTGGTTCGGCGCCAACCGCTGCACTCATACCATTTTGAATGGGATACTTGCATCTGGAGATTGAAACTTTTTGAGGCGTCTGTCCGTACTGAAAGAAGCACGGCTGTCAGTGCGCCTGTTGATCTGTAACCGGGGTGAACTGGTCCGATTCAATTCTTGAGGGAAATCCATGAAGCGAATTTTGGCAATCCTGGCATTTGTGGCGCTGGCATTCTCGTGGGCAATGGCCCAACGCTTGCCCGAGGGCATCGCCCGGCCGCAAAACTACAATGTCACCTTCACTCCCGATCTGCAGAACGCGAAGTTTGAAGGCGACGAGACCATCACGATCCAGGTCTTGAAGCCGACCTCCGAAATCACCCTGAATGCGGTCGACATCGATTTCCACGATGTCACGATCACCAGGGGCTCCAACTCGCAAAAAGCCAAAGTCACGCCTCAAACGGCAAAAGAGATGGTGGTGCTGACCGTCGAAAAGCCGCTGCCCGCGGGCACGGCGAAGATACACATCAGTTACACGGGCATTCTCAACAGCGAGATGCGTGGACTTTATCTGGGCAAGGATGATCAAGGACGCAAGTATGCGGCCACCCAGTTTGAAGCCACGGACGCCCGCCGCGCCTATCCCTCGTTCGATGAACCGGATTACAAAGCCACCTTCGACATCACCGCGGTTGCGGACAAGGGCATGGCAGCAATCTCCAACCAGAAAGTCGTGTCCGACCAGCCGGGGCCGGGCGAAAAGCACACGGTGAAATTTGCCACCACGGCGAAGATGTCGTCCTACCTGGCCGCGCTGGTGGTGGGCAATTTTGAGTACGTCGAAGGCGAAGCCGACGGCATTCCGATCCGCGTGTATGCAACCACCGGCAAAAAAGAAATGGGCACCTTCGCTCTGCAGATGGCAGGCGACATCCTGAAGTATTACGACAATTATTTCGGTATCAAGTATCCATACGGGAAGCTTGATCTGGTCGGCCTGCCTGATTTCTCCGCCGGCGCAATGGAGAACACCGGCTGCATTACCTTCCGCGAAGTGATTCTTCTTATTGACGACAAGCAAGGTTCGGTGGACCTGAAGAAAAGCATCGCCAGCGTGATCTCTCACGAGATGGCGCACCAGTGGTTCGGCGATCTCGTCACCATGAAATGGTGGGACGACATCTGGCTGAACGAAGGATTTGCCACCTGGATGTCCAGCAAGCCGCTGGAAAAAATCAAGCCAGACTGGAATTTCGATCTGCAGGACGTCAGCGGCAGCGGTGGCGCTCTTAACGTCGACTCCCTGGCCAATACGCGTCCCATTCACCAGGATGCGGAAACGCCGGCCCAGATCCAGGAATTATTCGATGGCATCGCGTACGGCAAGACCGCCGCCGTGCTGCGCATGCTTGAAGCCTACCTGGGCGAGTCAACCTTTCAGAAAGGTGTGAATGCTTACCTGAAGCAGCACGAGTACGCCAACGCCACGGCATCCGATTTCTGGGATGCCCAGGCGAGAACCTCGAGCAAGCCGGTGGACAAGATCATGCCTACATGGGTGCAACAGGCGGGCGCTCCCATCGTGAATGTGAAGGCGCAGTGCTCAGGGAATTCCACCAACGTGCAACTGAGCCAGAAGCGCTACTACTCCGACCGCGCAAAATTCGAGGCGCCGAATGAGCAGCTTTGGCAGATCCCGCTGTGCCTGAAAGGCTCGGCCAGTGGCAGCGGAGCGAAATGCGAACTGCTCACCAGCCGCGAGCAGAGTTTCACTTTGCCTGGATGCTCCAATTGGGTTCTGGGCAACGCGGGGGCCGCGGGATATTACCGCGTGGGCTACGAGCCGGAAGCAGTACGGGCGCTGGCCGCCGATGCTGAATCCAAGCTCAGCCCGGCAGAGCGTATCTCCGCACAGAACGATATCTGGGCCTCAGTGCGTATCGCTCGCGAGCCCGTCGGTGACTATCTGGCGTTCGCGCAGGGCTTGCAGTCGGATCGCAATGAGGTAGTTCTCGAGGATGTGCTGGGGCGTCTCGACTACATCGATCACTATCTGGTCAGCCCCAGCGACAAAGACCAGTTTCGTTCCTGGCTACGCCAGTTCCTCACTCCTGCAATTAAAGATGTGGGCTGGGAGCCAAAGCCGGGCGACACCGATGAGCAGAAATCGTTGCGGGCTCATTTGTTCAACGCACTGGGGTATAACGCGCGTGATCCAGAGGCTCTAGCCGAAGCGCGCAAGATCTCGGACAAAGCGCTCGCCGATCCCTCTTCGGTGGATCACGATCTTGCCGGCGTGGCGCTCTCTCTGGCGGCTTTGAATGGCGGCCCGGATTTCTATGACAAGGTCATGAACGCGCTCAAGAACACGAAGTCGCCCGAAGAATACTATGAGTACTTCTTCACCTTGCCGCAGTTTACCGATCCCAAGCTGCTGGAGCGAACCTTGCAGTTCGCCGTTTCGCCCGAGGTGCGCTCGCAAGATGCGCTGCAACTAGTGACCAGCGTTTTGGCGAACCCCGCAGGGGAAAAAGTCGCTTGGGATTTCATTCGGCAACACTGGCCGGAACTGGAGAAGGCTGGAGGTCCCTTCGCCAGCGCCACGGTGGTGGGCGCGACCGGCGTGTTCTGCGACGCGGGAATGCGCGACCAGGTGACGGATTTCTTTGCCGCGCACAAGGTCGCCGCGGCCGAGCGCACGTATAAGCAGTCGCTGGAACGCATCAACAACTGCGTGGAATTAAAAGCCGAGCAGGAGAACAAGCTCGCCTCATGGCTAGGCCAGCACGGATCCGCCGGCGGAAAGTGACACGTTAGGGCATCACCGGCAGCACCAGGTGCGACGGCATCTCCGGCGAACAATAAATTCTCTGGGTGGCTGAGACGAAATCGCTAGCCTTCGCCTGATAGATGCTGGGCACAAACTTCTGCGGGTTGCGGTCGATGACCGGGAACCACGTCGATTGGATCTGGACCATGATCCGATGTCCCTTGAGAAACACATGGTCGTGATCCCGAAGTGGCACGTTCCATTCCCTGGGCTTGTTCGCGGTGAGCGGATGCGGCGTTTCGAAGCTGTCGAGATAACGGCCGCGGCGCACTTCCATGGCGATCGGTAGCTCGTAGCCATTCAGCGATTGCGCGTACTGGCCGGGCTTGGGGCCTTCATCGGGGTTCCACGAATTCTTCTGCGCGTCCTGCGGATACACGTCAATTAACTTCACCACGAAATCGCTATCCGTACCCGAGGTCGACGCGAAGAGATCGGCTGCGAGCGGGCCCGTGATGGTCAGATCGTGATCGAGCGGCGCGCTGACGAAAGACAGAACATCCGGACGGTTATCGACGAAGCGCTGGTCTGCGACTTCCCAGGTGCGCCAATCGCCGGCCGGATAGGTCGGCGAGATCGGTCGAGCGCGGTAAGGCACGGGATTCGCCGGATCGGAAACATACTGGCGAAACTTCTTGCCCGACGTCGAATCCGGCGCCGTAAACGACAACGTTCCATCCGCGTAGAGATAAAGATTGGTACTCTTGGCTTCTTTCGGGGGCCATGCCGGATACGTGTGCCAGGTATTGGATCCGCTCTGAAATGTGCTGGCCTGCCACTGCGGCTTTTCGCCTTGGTCGTGAAGGTAGTAACGGAAAAATGGCGCTTCGATATTCTCGCGGAATTCGCGCGAGGTTTCGTGCCCGCCGAAAGGAATCAGCCCGATGCTGTCGCCCTTGGCCGCCTGCCACTCCCCGTGGTACCACGGACCCGCCACAATAAAATTGGAGTGTTGCGGGTCGCTCTCTTCCGCATGACGGAAAATCTGCCACGGTCCCCAGGGATCTTCCTGGTCCCAGAACCCGCCCACATTAAGGTTGGGGACAGTCGAGGCATGGAGTTGCCGCACCCACGCTTCCTTCTTCCAGAAGTCATCGTAGTCAGGGTGATCGACGGTTGAATTCCAGTAAGGAATCGAGCCGTGCAGATATTTGCCATTGATGTTCGACAGCGGTCCCAGATCCAGGTACCACTCGTAGGTATCGTAAACGTCGAAGTCGAAATGGGTGTTCTTGTTTTTGTCCGCCTGCTCCATCACCGCGTATTCGAAGTCGTAGCTTTCCCGAAGGGCGCCGTAACGATGGTCGTCGTCATTCATCCACTGATCGACCGGCGAGGCCTGCTCGCTGATGGCCTTCAGCGCGGGATGCGGGTGCAGAAGGGTGAGAGCGGTTGTCAGTCCATCGTAGGAGACGCCGTACATGCCGACTTTGCCGTTGTTGTTGGGAACATGTTTCAGCAGCCACTCGATCGAGTCATAAGCGTCGGTGGTCTCGTTGGTCGCTTTGGGATCGTTGAGATCGACCCATGAGGTCAGGTCGAACTTGCCTTCGGACTTGAAGCGCCCTCGTAAGTTCTGGATGACGAAGATGTAGCCATCCTGGGCAAGCTCTTTGAGCGAGGAGGGCATCTGCTCCAGCGGTTTCTCAGGAACTCCATACGGCGTTCGCCGGAAGAGAATAGGCAGCGGCCCCTGCTGGTCCACCGGAATAAGAATCGCGGTTTGGAGGTGGACGCCATCGCGCACCGGAATCATCACTTCCTGCAGCTTGAACGGCGGCTTAGAGGGAGTTTGAGAGGGGCTCTCTTGTGCGATGGCGATAGCCAGCAGAACAAAGGGAAGAAGCAGCAGGTTCAATGAGCGCACGTTGTTTTTTTATCCGAGTTGGGTTAACCGAGGGCGAAGTATATCAACTAGCATGGAGTATGGAAACTGCAAGCGCGGTAATCATTCGAAAGGAAAGAAATCATGAGCACGTGTAAGGGATATGCCGCTGCAAAATCTAAAGCTCCGCTGGGGCCCTATCGCTTTGAGCGTCGTGAGCCTCGGGAGCACGACGTGGTGATCGACATCAAGTACTGCGGCATCTGCCACTCGGACATCCACCAGGCCCGCAATCAGTGGAGCGAGTATCAGGAGGAAGTAATTTTCCCCATGGTGCCGGGTCATGAGATTGCTGGAATTGTGACCGCTGTGGGCAGCAAGGTTTCAAAATATAAAATTGGCGACAAAGCTGGCGTCGGCTGCTACGTGGATTCATGCCGCACCTGTCCCGAATGCAATGCCGGCATGGAGCAGTACTGCAGCGTGCAAACGGTCTGGACCTACAACGGGCGCGATCAACAAGGCGCGCCGACCTATGGAGGTTATTCCGACCGCATCGTTGCCGACGAGAACTACGTGTTACGGATGCCGAGCAATCTTCCTCTGGAACAGTGTGCGCCGCTGCTATGCGCGGGCATCACACTCTATTCGCCTCTGCGTCACTGGAAAGCCGGGCCGGGGAAAAAAGTGGCCATCGTCGGTCTGGGCGGACTCGGCCACATGGGCGTCAAGCTGGCTCACGCCATGGGCGCGGAAGTCACTGTGCTCAGCCAGTCCCTGAAGAAGCAGGCCGACGGCAAGAGGCTAGGGGCGGATCATTTCTATGCCACTTCCGATCCTGAAACTTTTACCAACCTGGCGGGCGCATTTGATCTCATCCTCAACACGGTCTCGGCGCAGATTGATTGGAGCCACTATCTGGACCTGCTGAAGCTGGATGGAACCATGGTGGTGGTCGGACTGCCTGAAAAAGATATTCCTGTGGGCGCGTTCTCGCTGACGAGTAGACGACGCAGTATCGCGGGCTCGCAGATCGGCGGCATTCGCGAGATCCAGGAGATGCTCGATTTCTGCAGCCAGCACAGGATTGCCTGCGACATCGAGATGATTCCGATCCAGAAAGTAAACGAGGCCTACGAGCGCGTCCTCAAAAGTGATGTGCGCTACCGCTTCGTAATCGATATGTCATCGCTCATGTAGGGACAGCCGCCACCGGGTGTCAGGTCGAGCGCAGCTCGAGTGCCTGCCTGCGGTAAGGAATGCCTCGCGCGGGGGCCAGCGCTGCGCTAGAACGACGCGGGGGCGCACGGACGATCATCACCATACCGTCAGAAAAGCCGCCGCCAGGAGGGAGTTAAACCGATTTAACCTCGCGATCTATGTACCTTATTATGAATGACATACAAGCATCTATTTACACAGGGCTTTATGGCCGTAACAGTGTTGCGAATGAACAGAGTAGAGCTACTCTGCCTCCATTCTGGTGCACAACGTAGCCGATTGAGGTCTTGACTTTTGCCACTCCAGGAATGCCTCAAATGTTGCGTCCTACATTCCGCGCGGCTTTGCCGGGCTGGACAGCCGATGGCGACTATTCCTGCACGCACTTAGAACAAACGTCCTATCGAAAAGTTAACACGGCTTTGGCCGGTGGGGCTTACGCTGCCCGCCAGGGTGATTGGACCGATCACCGTGTCCGCAATGATTCCGAGATTGAATGTGCCACGGATCACGACCGGGCCAGGATCATCCGTTGCAGTCCCGAACGCCGAACCGGCCTCGTACCATCCGCCCCAGTAAATGTTCCGTCCCGCCAGTTGGGGAAGGCGGTAAAACTGGCGGCGGAAGCCGAACGACGCATACGCGTAGTGATTCCCCAGAAACTCGTCAGGGAAATACGCGCCTAGCCGGAACGGGCCGCCGAGTTCGAAAACCTGGAACGGTCCGGCGGGCCCGCGGAAGGTCGATCCGCCGGCAACGTCGAAGAACAGCGACGCCTTGTTTCCGAGCGGCAGAAAATTGGAGGTCCGCACATCGATCTGGTCGATCGGGTGCGAAACGCCTGGTGTTTGCAACACTCGTGACACCATCGCGACCACGCGACTACCCTTGCTCGGCACTGAAGGATTGTCCTGACCATCCCAAACATAGCGCGCGCGGAACTGACCTGTGCTTCCGTGAACAATCGGCAGTCCGGCTGCGCCCACCAGTGGAGCGAGCTTTCCATCGAAGATTTCATATCCGATACGAATCTCACTGCGCAGGTTGGGTTCGAATCCCACGTCGAGACCGCCGCCCGCCCGCTCGTCGCCGAAAATTGCGATGCGGGTCAGGCCGCTGAATGAGTTTCGTCCGTACTTGGAGGCAAACGCGTAGGGCGCCACAAAGAAACGCGAGCGGCCGATTGGCTGGTAGTATTCGCTGGCCCCCAGGTTGCTGGAGCC
>QHVR01000081.1 GCA_003223595.1 Acidobacteriota bacterium | reverse complement strand
AACGCGCAGCAACTGCTTGTTGGTGGGAATCACCACTACTTCCAGCTTGTAGATCTTCTCGAATTCTTCGGCTTCGGTTTCCGCCGTACCGGTCATGCCCGCCAACTTCTTGAACATGCGGAAGTAATTCTGGAAGGTGATGGTGGCGAGCGTCTGGTTCTCGCGCTCGATCTTGACGCCTTCTTTGGCTTCAATCGCCTGGTGGAGGCCGTCGGACCAGCGGCGGCCGGGCATCATGCGGCCGGTGAACTCATCCACGATGATCACTTCGCCGTCTTTGATCACGTATTCCACATCTTTGCGATAGAGCGCGTGCGCCTTGATCGCGGTCTCGACGTGGTGTTTAAGCGGCCAGTTCTCAACATCAGCGATATTGCCGATACCGAGCAACTGCTCGACTTTTTCCCAACCCTCGTCGGTGACGGTGATGTTGCGGTGCTTCTCGTCCACGACGAAATCGCCGGTCAACTGGGCAGGTTCCCCCGGGGGACCTTCGATCTCTTCACCCTTCTCCAGCTTGGGAATGATGCGGTTGACCCGGTAGTACTTGTCGGTGGATTCTTCGCTGGCACCGGAAATAATCAGCGGGGTACGCGCTTCATCGATGAGAATCGAGTCCACTTCGTCGACGATGGCGAAATTGTGACCACGCTGCACGCAATCGCGAAGATCGAATTTCATGTTGTCGCGCAGGTAGTCGAAACCGAACTCGTTATTGGTCCCGTAAGTCACGTCGGCAGCGTAAGCTGCGCGGCGCTCTTCATCGTCCAGATCATGCACGATCACGCCAACGGAGAGACCCAAAAAGCGATAAAGCTTTCCCATCCATTCGGAGTCGCGTTTGGCGAGGTAGTCGTTCACGGTAACCACGTGCACCCCGCGACCGCTCAGGGCATTCAGGTAAACCGGCAGGGTGGCAACCAGCGTTTTGCCTTCGCCGGTCTTCATTTCGGAGATCTTGCCGTCGTGCAGCACCATGCCGCCGATCAACTGCACATCGAAGTGCCGCATGTTGAGAACGCGGCGTCCGGCCTCGCGGACTACAGCGAAAGCCTCGGGCAGGATCTCGTAGAGCACTTCCTGAAGCGCGTCGTATTCCTCTTTTTCGAGGCGCTTGGTACGGTCAAAATCGTCTTCCTCTTCCGCCGCCTGCGCGGGGTTCGCGGCAGGCTGGTTTCCGTTGCCGGCGCGGAATCGGCTCAGCCGCTCCTGAATGCGCTGGCGGAACTCGTCGGTCTTAGCGCGTAATTGGTCCTCGCTAAGATTCTGCACTTCCGGCTCGAGCGCATTGATCGCCGTGACGTTCGGCAGCAGCGCCTTAATGACGCGCTCATTCTTAGTCCCGAAAACCTTGCCTAGCAATTGGTTAATCAAACCGGAAATCCTTCAGAGGGCAGACTTTGGCTAAACCTGTCTTTAAAAGCCTAGCATATTAGATGCATCGAAAGTCCGCCGAGAATGTGGCTGTCCCTCGAAGTATAATGGCGGCATTCACATCTGCGGAGGCGTCTATGTTCCGCCGCGTTTATTGTTTGTTGCTGCTGTCTGCCCTGCTCGCCGCCCCCGCAGTGTCCAAAAACAAGAATAAGTCCGCTTTACCCGAGGACATCTTGCGGGCACAGACGGTGCGAGTCGTTATCGATCCGGATGCCGGAGAGCCGCTGGATCAGCCCAATGCCAATGCCGTTGCGCGGGAAAACGTCGAGAAGGCGCTTCGGGAATGGGGTCGCTTCCAAGTTCTGCTCATGGATGGCGCAGAGTCGGATCTGATCATATCTGTGCGGACCGGGAATGGCAGATCTATGCGACCCACGATAAGGGGTGGCCCGCTCGACCAGCGTCCGGGAACCGCACAGACCACGGATTCGACCATTGCCATCGGGGGGCAGCGCGGGCACCCTCCAATGAACGATCCAAACATGGGCCCCCCAAACAACGGCCCTCATATGGGTACTGAAGTCGGGGCGCCGGACGATACATTCGCTGTGTATCGAGGAGGAATTTCTGATCCGCTGAACTCGTCGCCCGTCTGGCGCTACATGGCGAAAGATTGTCTGCGCGCTCCCAAGGTGAATGCGGTGGAGGAGTTCCGCAAGGCCATTGTGGCGGCGGAAAAGCCGCAAGTCCCCTCCAAGAAGCCCTAGGGCTCGGCGGCGTCCAAAACCTTCACCACTGAGGACACAGAGGAACTTCCCCTGTGTCCCCCTGTGCTCCCCTGTGGTGGCGGGTCTCGCATCGCTGAGAGCACTGCGCCCTGCGGCGGTTTTCGTGTATATTCCCCACGACCCATGCCCACGTTCTACGACCGCTTTGTGGACTGCGCCGAGCGCTGGCCCAACAACGTAGCCCTGGAACTCCAGCGTCGCGACCACGTTGAAACCTGCACCTACGCGGAACTCCGGCGGATGGCCGAATCCGTGGGCAGGTGGATCACGGAGAAGCAATTCCCACGCGGTACGCGGGTGGCGCTGCTTGCCGACAATCATCCTCGATGGGTGGCGGCTTATTTGGGAACGATTGCTTCGGGCTGCGTGATCGTGCCGCTCGACACTGCCCTGCATGCGGACCAGGTCACGAAGCTTCTCAAGGATAGCGGCGCGACGGCGATCTTCTGCGACGCCAAGCATCTTCCGATCGCAAAACCGGCGGCTGCGGAATTGAATCTGGGCCTGATCCTTATGGATCCGGACCGCATGTCAGGGACCTCTAGTTCAGAAAAATGGCTCGCCACCATGCCCGGTGTGTTCGAGGCTGGTCCCGGTACGTTCAAACCTGCTCCCGCAAATAACGAGGACCTCGCTTCCCTGCTCTACACCTCGGGCACTACTGCGGATCCCAAGGGCGTAATGCTTACGCATGCCAATTTCCTGGGCGAAGTGGAGGCCGTATTCAACTGGGTTGATCTCGGGCCAGATGATGCGCTGCTCGGCGTCCTGCCGCTGTTTCACGTGCTGGCGCAGATGGCGAATCTCTTACTCCCGCTGGTCAAGGGATCGCGCGTGGTCTATCTGGAAACTTTGAACACCACGGAACTGCTGCGCGCACTGACCGAGCGCAACATCACTGCGTTCGCTGTCGTTCCACAATTCTTCTACCTGATCCATGAGCGCGTCATGCAGGAGATCGGGAAGCGGGGCAAGATCACGCAGCGAGTTTTCCGCGCCATGCTGGTGTTCAATCGGGTCCT
>QHVR01000080.1 GCA_003223595.1 Acidobacteriota bacterium | reverse complement strand
CGGGGTTCAAGATCATTCCTTACGGCGACGCCAAAGCATTGCGCGAGGCGATTACACCGAACACCTGTGCATTCCTGGTTGAGCCGATCCAGGGAGAGGCGGGGATCATTATTCCTCCAGTTGGATATCTGTGCGAGGTGGCGGCGATCTGCCATGCAAGCGGCGTGCTCTTGATGTGCGATGAAATTCAGTCCGGCCTGGGGCGTACTGGCGAGCTCTTCGCCTTCCAGCATGAGGGCATCAGGCCCGATGTGCTGATCGTGGGCAAGGCTCTCTCCGGCGGCTTCTATCCGGTCTCGGCGGTGCTCGCTTCAAGAAAGGTCCTGGGCGTCTTTAACCCCGGCGACCATGGCAGCACGTTTGGCGGAAACCCATTAGCCTGTGCCGTCGCGCGTACCGCTCTTCGCGTTCTCGTGGAAGAAGGCATGGTGAAGCGCTCTGCCGTTCTGGGGCGCTACTTCCTGGATCGTCTGAAAACCTTGCGCAGCGCAAATATCAAGGAAGCTCGCGGCAAAGGGTTATGGATAGGAATCGAGCTGCACAGCGCGGCACGGCCCTACTGCGAAGCGCTCAAGGATGAGGGCGTACTTTGCAAAGAAACTCACGATCGCGTGATCCGCATTGCCCCGCCGCTGACGATTACCAGCGACGAGATCGACTGGGCGTTCGATCGTATCCGCAAGGTGCTGGAACGCAGCTAAGGCGCACGCTCGCCGTCACAATCCATGAGGAATTACGAAGCCCCGGACCCATCGGTCCGGGGCATTTTGTCAACCGCGGGCTGAGCGGTTACCATCACACGACAGATTCAATCAAGGAGATACAGAAGATGATTCGCCGACGAGATTTCCTCCGCAATTCCGCTGCCGCCGCGACTCTGTGTCTGGCTCCAAAGTTTTCCAGCCTGGCTTTCGCGCAGGGCGTTGCCGGCCGCATTGAACTTGTACTCGACGAGATCCTCGGCACAATCTCTCCCAATATCTATGGCCACTTCGTCGAGAATCTGAGCGGGGTTGTCTACGACGGCATTTGGGTGGGCGAGAATTCCAAAGTTCCGAACGTGAATGGAATCCGCAAAGAACTGGTGGACGAGATGGTGAAGATCAAGCCGGCGGTGGTGCGCTTCCCGGGTGGCTGCTTCGCCGACAGCTACGATTGGCGCGATGGGGTCGGGCCTGCGGACAAGCGCCCCCGCCGCACCAATTTCTGGAACGGAGGAGAAGCCGCGGATGCACCCGCTTCCCATCGGTACGACCCCAATCGCTTCGGCACCAGCGAATTTGCGCATTTTTGCCGCTTGATTGGCGCCCAGCCTTATCTCGCGGCCAACGTCAGAAGCCTTCCGGCGGAACAGTTCTACCGCTGGGTGGAATACTGCAACTCTCCCGCAGGAAGCACCACTCTGGCCGACGAGCGCACTGCCGCAGGTTTCAAAGATCCCTTCAATGTGAAGTATTGGGGTGTGGGCAACGAGTCCTGGGGTTGCGGAGGGAACTTCACTCCCCAGGAGTACGCGACCGAGTTCCGCCGCTACACCACTTGGGTGCCGGAGTACGGAGAGAAACTTAACTTCGTCGCCTCCGGCCCCGATTCGGCGAACTGGGCCTGGACACGCGGTTTCCTGGAAGAAATCGTGCGCAAAAACAAAGGGCTGCTGCGGTCCGTTTATGGCCTCGCATTGCACCATTACGCCTGGAATCTAAGCCGCGGACGCACTCAGGATTGGAACGAAGGCAAAGGTGACGCGCTCAAGTTCGAGGCAATTGACTGGTATGAATTGTTGCGTGAAGGGCAACGCATCGAAGATCTGATCCAGGGGCATTGGCAGATCATGGGCGAGCAGGATCCCGAGCACACAATCAAGTTGGTGGTCGACGAATGGGGCCCATGGTACCGCCCAGGCAGTGAAGCAACACCTGGCGATCAGTTGGAGCAGATGCCCACCTTGCGCGACGCCGTATTCAGCGCGATGACCCTCGACATTTTCAATCGTCATCCAGAAAAAGTTGCCATGGCAAATTGCGCCCAGCTGATCAATTGCCTGAACAGCCTCTACCTGGCGCACGAGAACCGGTTTGTGGTGACGCCCGTCGGGCATGTCTTCGCCATCTACGCCGCTCATCAAGGTGGACAAAGTGTGCGCACCGAGTTCTCGGCGCCTGCGACTCATTATGAGCGCGATGGAAAGCCCGCGACTTTTTCTCCGCTACGCGGGTCGGCTTCTTTGCACGACAAAGAATTGGTGGTCACCGCAGTGAACGCAAATGTAAGCGATGCCCTCGAAACGCAGATCATCCCGCACGGGGCACGCGTGAACTCGGCAAAAGCTACAGTGCTCACAGCCCCCGACACTCACGCGCACAACACCTTCGATCAGAAGCAAGCGGTCGCTCCTCAAACGAAAGACGTTGAGCTCAGAGGCCAATCGATGACGTTTACCTTCCCGCCTGCATCAGTAGTCAAACTGCAGCTGAGCCTGGCCTAGCCCGGTGTGGGGGCAGCCGCCATCGGCTGTCCGGCCGAGCGAAGCTCGGCATAGGCCTCCGAACTCAGCGGGCACGATGAAGTCCAGTTACGATTGAAGACTGAGGTGAGCAGGATGGAACTGCGGACCACGCGATCCAGATTATGACCGAACCGGTGTCGATTGAGGTCTGCGTGGACTCGGTTGCCTCCGCCGCCGCAGCGGAGCGCGGGGGGGCGCAACGGATTGAACTCTGCAGCGACCTGCTCGAGGGTGGCATTACCCCGAGCCTCGGCCTCCTGCAGGCGGTCCGAGCCGGCATTTCCCTCCCACTGCATGTCATCATTCGACCCCGAGGTGGCGATTTCTGCTATTCAGAGGAAGAGTTCGACATCATGCGGCGCGACATTGAAATCGCCAAGTGCGCCGGGGCGGACGGAGTTGTGCTGGGTATTTTGCTTCCATCA
>QHVR01000323.1 GCA_003223595.1 Acidobacteriota bacterium | reverse complement strand
ATTCTCTACCAGCGCTGCCTGGGTTGATTACGATCGCGACGGCAAACTGGATCTGGTAGTCGCGAATTATGTGCAATGGAGCGAACAAGGCGACCTCTATTGCACGGTGGACGGCGCGCACAAATCGTATTGCACTCCTGAATCCTACAAAGGCACCTCGGTTCGCCTGTGGCACAACCTTGGCAACGGCAAATTTGACGATGCGACGCAGAAAGCAGGTTTGGGAGACCCGACGTCCAAGAGCCTGGGAATTGCAATTCTGGATTACAACGACGACGGATGGCCAGATATTGTCATCGCCAACGACACGCAACCCAACAAGCTGTACGTGAATAAAAAGAACGGTACCTTCGAAGAACGCGGCGTGGCTGCCGGAATCGGCTTCAGCGAAGATGGCGTGGCCCGAGCCGGAATGGGGACTGACGCTGCCGACTACGATCGCAGCGGCCATGCCAGCCTGATGATCAGCAACTTCGCCAATCAGATGGTTTCGCTTTATCACAATGAGGGCAATGGACTCTTCGTGGACGAAGCTCCTCAGTCGGAGGTGGGTCGCTCGACGCTGGTCACGCTCGGTTTCGGCTGCTTCTTTTTCGATTATGACAATGATGGCTGGCCGGACATTTTCGTGGCCGATGGACATATCGAAGATCAGATCGAGCGCGTGCAGAAGCGCGTCAGCTACGCCGAGCCGCCTCACTTGTTCCGTAATCTGGGTGGAGGAAAGTTCACGGAAGTCACAGCGCAGATGGGAAAATCGTTCGGCGCACCCAAAGTCGCGCGGTCGGCGGCATACGGTGACATAGATAATGATGGCTTTCCCGATATCCTGCTCACCACCAACTCGGGTCCCGCATATCTGTTTCACAACGAAGGCGGGGCCAATCACAGCCTGCGCATCAAGCTGGTTGGCACGAAGTCCAGCCGCGACGGGATCGGCGCTGTAGTGCGCGTCATCTCCGGGGGCGATAAGCAGTGGAAGATGCTGCGCTCCGGATCGAGTTATCTGTCCCAGAGCGAATTGGTCCTGACGTTCGGGCTGGCCGCGCAAACAAGAGCTGATGCCATCGAAATTCAATGGCCTAGCGGTCAGGTTGACAAGCTCTCGAACATCAGTGGGGGACAGACCGTGACGGTACAGGAAGGGAAAGGAATCATCGGCAACAGGCCGTATTCTGGGAAGCGTGTTTTAGCAAAGCCGCAACTCGCGCGAAACCGTTAGCCTTCCGGAATTCCCCTGTGTTCCTCCGTGTCCCCTGTGGTTAAATCTTTACCCAGATGAATCTTAAAATTTCAGCGGCTCTCATCACTGCGCTCGTTGCTGCGTTCGGCCTCCTGATTCCGGCAAGTCAATCTGATTCCATCGAAGCCGCTCGCCTGAACAACTTGGGCTGCGCCTACATGAATCAGCAGCTCTTTGAGAAGGGATTGAACGAGTTTCAGAAGGCGCTTCAGGCGGATTCGAAGTTTACGATTGCGCGCCTGAATGAGGGCGTAGCATATTCGAATTTGCAGAAGGTCGATGAGGCCAAGGCCGCCCTCGACGACGCTTTGAAGCATGATCCTAAGAATCCGAACGCATGGTACAGCCTGGGCCTGCTGGCGAAGAACATGGGAGACGCGCAAGCTTCAATCGAAGATTTCAAGCACGTCACCGAAATCGATCCTGACGACCCCGACACCTGGTATTTCCTGGGGACGGCTTACGTGCAGGCCAAGCAATTTCCGCAAGCGATTGACGCGTTCGAGCACGCATTGAAAATCAATCCGCTGCATGCTTCGGCAGAATTCGGCCTGTCGCGCGCGTACCAGCAGTCCTCAGATGTCAACAACGCCCGCGAGCACCTAAAGAAGTTTCAGTACATCACGCAGAACAAGATCGGCGCGCCGATGAGTCTTGCCTACGGCGAGCAGGGGAAATATTCGCGTGCCGTGGAGTCGCCGCAAGCTGTCCTGAAAGCCCCCGCTCAAATCAAGGTGCGGTTCGTGGATGTAACGAAGGAAGCCGGATTGACCTCCCGGTCTGCTCCTGATGCATCGGGCATTTTGGGCACAGGCGCTTGCTTCCTCGATTATGACAATGACGGGAAAATGGACCTCTTTCTGCCCGACAACGGGGTTCAAGGAATGTCGCTGTTCCACAATGTGGGCGGTCTCAAGTTCGAAGACGTGACGGCCAAGGCAGGCGTCGATGTCAGTGTTCACGGGATCGGCTGCACGGCGGGCGATTATGACAATGACGGTTTCAGCGATCTGGCAGTGACGTCAAGAGATGCTGTTATCTTGCTTCACAACGAACACAACGGCACGTTCAAGAACGTGGCTGCGTCTGCCGGCATCAAGGGCGTGTGCTGTCCCGCCGGGGTAACTTTTGTCGACTATGACCATGATGGAGATCTAGACCTATATGTTGCCAGCCGTTCCGGTTCCCTCAGCCAGCATGAAACGGGAAATAGCCGGATGTGGCGCAATAACGGCGATGGGACGTTCACCGACGTTACAGAGGAAACAGGTTTAGGCGGGAATTCCGGTGCGAACAGTGCGATCGGGACAGACTATAACAATGATCGTGCGATCGATCTGTTTGTAACCAGCAGCGCGCCAGAGATTCTGGAGAATCCACGCGAGGGGAAGTTCAAGGAACGCCGCCTGTGGCCGGATCCGGTGCGAATGAGCCCCACGGGAGTTTCAATTCTTGATTTTGATCACGATGGGTGGATGGATTTCGCATTGACCGATCCCGCCGAGCCCGGCTTAACTCTCTGGCGCAACAACGTTGGAAAATCCCTGGAGCGCGCAAAGCTTCCGGAAACCAACTGGGCACGTGCATTCGGCGTCGCCGCTTTCGATTACGACAACGATGGCTGGGTTGACCTGGTCGCCGTCGGCGAGACGAAAGACGGGAAAGGAGAAATCCGGTTATTCCGCAACCTCGGCCCAGATGGATTCAAAGACGTCACGGCTGATGTCGGCCTCGACAAGATTCAGCTCAAGGAGCCCCGCGCGATCATCACCGGCGACTACGACAACGACGGCGCGACCGATCTGCTCATCAGTCAGAATCACGGCCCCGCCGTGCTCCTGCGCAATGAAGGCGCAACGCAGAATCACTGGCTGAAGCTCTCACTCAAAGGACTGAATGACAACAAATCTGCGATTGGGACGAAAGTTGAAGTCTTCTCTGGTGGCAATCGGCAGAAATTCGAGATCTACGGATCCAATGGCTATCTAGGCCAGAACTCAACCGATATCGTCGTTGGCCTGGGACAATCGAGGAACGCGGACATCATCCGCATGCTCTGGCCCAGCGGTGTGCTGCAGGATGAAGTTGACGAAAATCAGGTTGCCGGCGACAAGCGTCACGAACTTCTCGAAATCGACCGGCGTGGCAGCTCCTGCCCTACCTTGTTTGCCTGGAATGGCGAGCGCTACGAATTTGTGGCCGACATGCTAGGCGCCGCGGTTGTGGGGCACTGGATCGCTCCCGGCCAGCGCGACATTCCGCGCCCGGTCGAATACATCAAGATTCCGACGGGCCTGGTTCGGGAGAAGTCCAATTCCCATGTCTCGCAAAACCAACGAGACATGGGGCACGCCATTACTGACACGGACCGAAATGAGGGTGCACCACGTCTCGCCGATGTTGCGAGAAGCGGCCGAGTTCTGAGTTTCCGCTTCATGGAACCGCTCGAGGAAGCCGTCTACCTCGACCGAGTGCGCCTATTAGCCGTGGATCATCTCGCAGAGGAAGAGGTTTACCCCAACGAATATTTCGCGTCGAATCCGCCTTATCCGCGATTCAAGGTCGTAGTAAGCGGCAACGCGCAGCCGCCCGCGGGCGCGTGGGACGAGCACGGCCATAATGTCTTGCCTGATCTGCTGGCACAGCATTTCATCGGCGATTTTGCCATGACACAGTTTCAGGGTTTCGCCAAGCCGCACTCTCTGACGCTTGATTTAGGAAAGCCCTACGATGGCCGCCCGCTCTGGCTGCTGATGCACGGCGAAATCGAGTACTTCACGGCCAACAGCATGTATGCGGCCGCGCAAACAAAGTTGCAGCCGATTGCGCCCTACGTAGAAGCTCTCGGCGCGGATGGAAAATGGAAGCGTGTGATGGATGATATGGGTTTCCCCGCTGGCGGTCCGCGCACGATGACTGCCGATCTCAGCGGCAAGCTTCCTCTGGGGACCGAGAAGATTCGCATGACCACGAATCTGCAAATCTACTGGGACAATATCCTGATTAATCGCACGGCGCAGGCGACTAGCGAGCCGAATCACCCGCGTCTGCACACGATTCCCCTGGTGCACGCCAACCTCGAGTTCCACGGCTACCCGTACAAGATCGAAGGCATGCCGCCAGGCAATGTTCGCTACGTCTACGAGAAGACCAGCTCGACCGGGCCCTATACGCGACCTGTCGGCACGTACACGCGCTACGGCGACGTGCTTCCGCTGCTCACCGCCGTCGATGACAAGCTGGCCGTGTTTGGTTCGGGCGACGAAGTGCGTTTGGATTTCGATCCCTCCACTTTGCCTGCGCTGCCCAAGGGCTGGGTGCGCGACTATTTCTTCGCGGCCAATGGCTACGAAAAAGATATGGACTTCTACGCCGCGCAAGGGAACTACGTCGCGCCGCTGCCATTCCTGAGCATGGGCGAATATCCGTACTCGCGCAAAAAGACGTTCCCGCTGGACGACGAGCACGTGAACTACCTGCTCGAATACAACACGCGGCACATGTCAGGAAACGAACAGCGGGGATACTGGTTCGATTACGGCCCCCAGCGTTAGGTTCGAGCTTTCAGTTTCGGCCTTCGAATGCTCGCTTCTCGAGCTTCTCGAAACCCGAAACTTGAAACTGCCGAGCACGGAATCGTTTTAATATTGACATTTCCCGGCTGTCCATAATCCAATAGCCGTTCCCATGGAAACCCCCGCCGCCAGTTCTGCCGGTACAACTGCCGTTCCACGCCTGCGCCGCACGCTCACGCTGTGGGACCTGATTTTTTACGGAATCGTCCTTATCCAGCCCATCGCGCCAGTGCCGCTCTATGGCGTAGCGCAGAAGCTTTCTGACGGACACTTCGTCACCATCATCCTGATTGCGCTGTTCGCCATGTTGATCACCGCGGTCAGCTATGGCCGCATGGGAGCGATTTACCCCACCGCAGGATCCGCCTACACCTACGTAGGGAAGGGGCTGAACCCGCACCTGGGTTTCCTCGCGGGCTGGGCGATGATCCTCGATTACCTGCTCCAGCCTTTGATCAACACGGTCTGGATCGCCACGGCCTTGCACGAGCGCTACTTGCACCAAGTCCCGTTTGTAGCCTGGGCCTTACTCATCGTCGGCATCATGACTGTCCTGAATCTGGCAGGCGTGAAATCCTCCGCGAACACCAACAAGGTTCTGCTGGCGGTGATGTCGGTCGTGGTGGTGTTCTTCATCGTCCTCGCGATCAAGTTCTTGTACGGCGGCCAGGGCTGGGCCGGACTGTTTTCCCTTCAGCCGTTGTACGACCCTAAGACTTTCAACTCGCACAAAATTCTTACCGCGACCTCATTCGCTGCCCTGACCTATATCGGCTTCGATGGTGTAACCACGCTCGCCGAAGATGTAGAGAATCCCAAGCGCAATGTCTTGTTGGCGGTCGTCCTCACCTGCATTTTTGCTGGCGTGTGCAGCGGAATCGAAGCTTATCTGGGCGCACGCGTGTGGCCCGACTGGCGCTCGTTCCCGAATCTCGAGACCGCATTTATGGATATCTGCAGCCGCGTCGGCGGAGTGGTTCTGTTCAATGCCATGGGGCTGATCCTGGTGGTGGCGGCGTTTGGCAGCGGGCTCACAGGCACGCTAGGCGCGGCGCGACTTCTTTTTGGCATGGGGCGCGATGGCGTTCTGCCGAAGAAATTTTTCGGTCAGCTGAAGCCCGGCAGCAACACCCCGGTCAACAACATTCTTTTGATTGGCGGACTCGCATTTGTCGGTGCGGTGCTTCTTAACTACATCGGCAGCGCGTACCAACACGCGGGGGAGTTGCTCAACTTCGGCGCATTTCTGGCTTTCATGGGCGTTAACTTGGCGTGCTTCTGGCAATTCGGCGTGCGACGCCAGCAGGGATATGAGCGCCGGGTGCTTGCGGATATTGTGCTGCCGCTTATCGGATTTCTTTTCTGTGGCCTGATCTGGGTCAACTTGAACATCATCGCCAAGACCGTCGGCGGGATCTGGTTCGCCGTTGGAATCCTCTACGTTGGTTACAAGACCAACTGGTTCCGCTCGGCTCCGGTGATGATCGACTTCAGAGATTCATAATGGAGGAATAGGCGTGCTCGGATCTGCAGAGATCATTGGGTTCGTTCCTGTCAGTGATTGCGACAAGGCCCGAGCGTTCTACGAAGGAGTGCTCGGCGTGCGTTTCGTCAAGGACGATGGCTTCGCGGTTGTCATGAACGCGAATGGGATCATGCTGCGGCTGGTAAAGGTGCAGGCGGTCACTCCCGCGCAACACACGATTCTGGGCTGGCAGGTGAAAGGAATCGAGAGCGTTGTACAGCAACTCCAGGCCAAGGGAGTCCAGTTCGTCCGCTACGGATTCTTCAAGCAAGATGAGTTAGGCATCTGGACTGCGCCGAACGGCGATAAGATCGCCTGGTTCAAAGATCCCGATGGAAACACGCTTTCCCTCTCAGAACATGTGTAGCTCTTTGATGACGGCCCGCTAAATGAAAATCCCCACTTCTCCCGAGAAAGAGTGAAGTGGGGAGCCAACTTGCTTCTCCTCGATTACCACATTACTCAATTGCCTAATTGGCAAATCACCAGATCTACTCCGCGTTCCAGCCCTTCACTTCCAGGCTGGGCTTGGCTGCTCCCAGCTCGCTGGCGCGATAGGATGCCGTGATCTCGCGCTTTTCGCCCGGTAGCAGAGAGATATAGTTATCTTCCCAGATGACGGGCAGAATCTCTTCTCCCTTGGGACCCTTATCCAGTTTCAGGCGTACGAAAAATGCCAGACTCTTGCTGGGATTGTCCAGAGTCACATGTGTGATCGCATCCTCGCCCTTGCGCTCGGTGCGCTCGCTAATTTTCAGCTTTACCTTCGGTAATTCGGAGATCGAGGTGTAGTCAGCGTAGGAGGAAGTTGGCGTCATCCACCATGTGCTCTTTGCCCAGTCAAGAGTTTCAGGTTTCGTCGAGAGCCAGTAGAAGTTTGATCCCACCAGTCTGCCAGTCGAGTCTTGCAACCGAAGCACCAGGAAGTACGTATTGCTCAAACCTGATACATCGGGAAGGGTAAAAATCTTGGCGGTACTGTCCGCCCCCGCGTCGACCGGATTGTCCTGCGTGAACTTCTCGGTTCCGTCAAGGTTGTAGAGCTTCGTTACGAGCTTCAGCCCCTTCGCATCTTCGTAATGGCTGCTGACCACCCAGATGGAATGATCGTCATACCCGTAAATGGGATGCAGGTCTTCCATCGCCCGCTTGGCGCCAAAATATCCGCCGCCCGGACGAAGATAGTAGTCGTACAGATGCCAGATCATGGAAGGCCACGCATTGTTCAGCATCCACTGGATCACGCCTGTTGCCTGATACTTATTGCGGCTGTACGCCTCATACATGGCGCGCACGCCCTCGTAAGTCTGCATCTGCGACTTGATGGCGAAATCGTCCACGTTGTCGGATTTGCCATAGCGGTTCGCCAGAGCCTCACTGAACACGTTGATAGTCTTGAACTCTCCGCCGCCCGCGTGATAGTTCCAAACATCGTCAATGGGCCACATGTGGTCTTTGCCGACCATCGCGCGAATACTTTCGACTGGCGGGACTGCAGGCCCCATGCTGGTTTCGGTATTGAATCCGTAAGCACCGCCGCAACCACCAGGATTGCACAGCTTGCGCCCGGGCTGGCCCTCAGGCGTGTCCACCTGCCAGTAGCTGGGGGCGACATATTCGTAGGGCCCGCTCATCTTTGCCCCACTCTCCCCCGTCACGCTGGTCTTTTTGCCAGTAGCTGACGACACCACTGGATTCGGCCAGAATAGCTCCTTCTCGATGTCCAGATACATCTGCTCCACATCCGGCGGAGGAGGATTGTCGCTGCCGTTCAGCCACATCACTAGGCTGGGGTGGCTACGCAAGCGATAAATTTGGTCGCGCAGCGACTGCTTGGCGATCTCGAAGTCTTCAGGCTTCCATCGCGGCCAGCGCTCCCAGAAATCGCAGCAGCACCACCCCGCCATCACCAGAATTCCCTGACTGTCGGTGAGCTGATAGAACTCTTCGGTCTCCAGTTTGCCTTCCAGACGTACCGTATTCAGCCCCATATCTTTCACGTAGCGGATTTCGTCGTGTAACCGCTGCGAGTTCTCGCGCAACATCATGTCCGGCGTCCATCCCGCACCGCGAATGAGTATGTTCTTGCCGTTGATGTGAAATGCGCGTCCGCCAACCGAGTTGAAATCCGATGTGACTTCGCGAATCCCAAACTGTGTGGTGGAGTGATCGCTCGCAGACCCGTTTACGTCGAACTCCATCGCCAGCTTGTACAGTTCCGGCTTTCCCATTTGCGCTGGCCACCACAAGCGAGGATTCGAAACCACCAGCTGGGAGAATTTGTCGGGCGCGAAGGTCACATCCTTCGCTTCATTGGGTCCAAGCTCTACATCCTGGTCGAAGTCAATGTTCTCAATTCGGCCTTTCAGCTTCCCCTGCACCGGCTGATCGGTGCCGTTCTTGACCTGCGCCGTGACCGTCAACTGCGCGCTGTCGTTGGTTGGAGGATTCAGTTTCGAGACCACGGTGGGATATCGCAGTGCGCCCGGCCCGCTGGTGGTCAGGTAGACCTCGCGCCAGAGTCCCATGTCCTTATCGGGAGGCGCCGGGTTCCAATCCACGAACGTGATTGCCAGGTCGTGCTCGGTGGGAGCGAACACCTGAACCGCAAGCACGTTTTCGGCCCCAGGCTTGGCAGTTTTCGTAATATTGAATTCGTATGTTCGCCAGGCACCGGCAACATCGTTCGAGTTCGCGATCTGCTTACCATTGAGCCAGATATTCGCGCGATAATTGATGCCATTAAATTTCAGCCAGACCGTCTTTCCTTTATAGGACGGCGGCACTGCGAACGTCTTGCGGTACCACCACGACACTGCGTAGGGGCTGTCCGGCGCCATTGGAATATTTGAAAAGTTGCCGCCAATGGGATAGTTCACCCCAGGCAAACTGCGAAGATTCATTCCAAAATAAGGATCGGGGAAGATTTTGTCTTTGACTTGCGCCGCGACCACGGTGGTC
>QHVR01000079.1 GCA_003223595.1 Acidobacteriota bacterium | reverse complement strand
GCCAGCATCTCGGCAGCAGCTACAAAGAACCCCGAATCCTGTTCCACAATAATGGCGACGGGACATTCAGTGACATCTCGTCGTCGGCAGGTCCGGCGATAACGGCGCCGGCTTCGTCGCGCGGCCTCGCAGTCGGCGACTTGTGGAATGATGGCAGAATGTCGGCGGTGATCAACAACATGAATGCCGCCCCCAGCCTGCTCGTCAATCAAATCAAGAATGCAAACCACTGGATCGCATTTCGCACGGTGGGAACGAAATCGAATCGCGATGGGATCGGCGCGCGCATTCGCGTGAAGACCCCGGCTCGTTTCCTGGTGGATGAAGTCCGCAGTGGTTCGAGTTACATCTCGAGTAGCGATATGAGGGTGCACTTCGGGTTAGGGAAAACCGACAAGATCGATTGGGTGGAAGTTCGCTGGCCCAGTGGCTTGATGGAGCGCTTTTCTAGTGTGACAGTGGATCAGATCCACACGGTCAAAGAAGGGTCCGGCGCACCGGTAGAAGCGGACTCGAAGAAAGCACAGTAATCCTACTTGCCGGGTTTGCCGTTCTTGGAAAACTGCATGGTCCGCGCGATCCCTTCTCCTTCCTTCACATAGACCACCTGATTCGCTTTGACGTCCTTCAATGTGTCCACCTGTCCGCTCGGCCAGCGAATTTCGAGCGCATCGACCTTGTCCGCTTTGCCCAAGCCGAAGTGAACGCGAAGATCGTTCTGTGAGAAATAGCCGCCCCCGCTGCGGACTTCATCAATCTGCCGGTGAGGTTTCGATTCTCCTGGCAGCTGGGTCACGCAGCTGATGCGCGCCCCGATACCGCTGCGATTGGACTTCGTTCCAATCGTTTTTACTTTGATCCAATTGTGATTCAACTTTGAGTCGCAGCGCAGCAGCTGCGGGTAGTCGTTCACCGTATTTACGACGATGTCGATGTCGCCGTCATTATCGAAATCGCCGAATGCCGCGCCGCGTGAGGCACTCGGTTCAGAAATGCCCGGCCCTGCCTGGAATGAAATATCAGCGAAGTGTCCGTTGTGCAGATTCTGGTAAAGAAGCTTGCGCTGCGCGTATCCAGCTTCGGTCTTAAGTTGCTCCAGCTCGGGATAGACGTGGCCGTTGCAGATCAGGATGTCGGGCCAGCCGTCGTTGTCCATGTCGAAAAATCCGCAGCCCCAGCCGAGGAACTGCGTGTGCGCTCCCAGGCCAGCGAGGAAAGTCGTGTCTTCAAAAGTCGCGCCGCCCTGGTTGCGGTACAGCGATGGCGTGTCACCCGCAAAATTTGTCTTCACGATATCAAGATTGCCGTCCATATCGTAATCCGCAGCCGAAACTCCCATGCCCGCCTGCGGCTTTCCGTCGGGACTGAGCGCGCACCCGGCTTCGATCGCGATATCCTGAAATTTCCCGTTCTTCTTGTTCTGGTAGAGAGCGCTTGCCGTGGAATCGTCGGCGACGTAGATATCCGGCCAACCATCGTTGTCGAAGTCGGCCGTCAGCACGCCCAGCCCGTAGGTTCCATTCGCGCTGAGAATCCCGGCGGATTCGGAAACGTCGGTAAACGTTCCGTCGCCATTGTTGTGGTAAAGGAGGTTCTTCCCGCCCTGCAATCCCGGAGGCCCGCACGCCACCATGATGCTCTTGTAAAGACATGGCCCCGATTCTGGCACCGGCGCGGTCGCCAGATCCATGTCGATATAGTTCGCGACAAAAAGATCGAGGCGGCCGTCGCGATCGTAATCGACGAATGCACATCCGGTATTCCAGCGCTTGCCGTTGCCCGCCACGCCTGCCTTCTGGCTGACGTCTGTGAACGTGCCGTCTCCATTGTTGTGGTAGAGAACATTCTTGCCGAAGTAGGTGACGAACAGATCGTCCCAGCCGTCATTGTCGTAGTCGCCGACACAGCATCCCTGGCCCCATCCTGCATGCGCGACGCCGGCCTTCTGCGTTACATCAGTAAAGGTGCCGTCCCGATTGTTGCGGAATAGATGCGAGGTAGGCTCGCTTCCCGCAGGGAAACCTTCCAACCGCGTGCCATTGACTAGAAAAATATCCAGCCAGCCGTCGTTGTCGTAGTCATAGAAAGCGACGCCGCAGCCGGTGGTTTCGAGCAAATATTTGTTCTTGTGTTCGCCGCCGTAAATCGTTTTCGCGTTGAGTCCCGACTCTCTCGCGACATTCAGGAAGCTGATCCCGAGTTCGGCACTGGGCGCAGTTTCTGATTTTGCGGGCGCCTGCTGCAGGAGACCATGCGCGCGGGCACGGAGCGGACGCACGAGCGACAACACCCCGTCGAGCGAGAGCACGAGCGCCGATCGGCTGAGAGATTTCAGAAAGAGACGGCGTGAAGGAAACAAGAGGTTGCTACCTGCCCCACCTGGCTCGTGCTAGAATTCGCCCCTGCCTATCTTCATGCAGGGAACCGCGATTTTGCAAGCTCCGGCACGGTGCAAGCCTTTTCTCAACGAGATATTCCCATGAGTTCTTGTTCTGTCCGCAGTCGATATTTGCAACGCATTTTCGTCTGCAGCTCTCTCCTTGCTATCTGCCTGATACCTGCTCTTCCCACCGCGGCCCAGCAGCGTTCGCCGGAGATCCAGTTGACGCGCACGGTCCGGACCTGGGAATTCTTGCCTGTGGTCGGCGCGCGGGCTGGCCTGTTCGGGTACGAGACCGGTGACTTCGAGGCGTGGGTTTATCCTCTGAAGATCTTTCGCGACTTTCACCTGATCTTCCATATCGGCGACCGGGCGCTTCCAGCCGAGAGTCTGGCGCGCACGCTCACGGTTCGTCCGGAATCTGCGACCCTCCTCTATGCCGGAGACAATTTTCGCGTTCGGGAGACGCTCTCGATTCCCGCCAACGAGCCAGGCGCAGTGATCCTGCTGGAAATCGAAACCGAGCAGCCGCTCGAAGTGGAAGCGCTCTTCACTCCGGATTTTCAGCTGGAGTGGCCGGCGGCGCTGGGGGGAACATTCGTCAACTGGGATTCGGCAAAGCACGCGTTCCTATTCGGAGAGGAAACGAAGAAATTTGCTGCACTAGTGGGATCGCCAACTGCGGGCGACGCTCATGTGGCTTATCAAACTAACTACTCGTTAGCGAACGACAATTCCATGCGCCTCGGCGTGGTGCAAAAGGGCAAGGAAACGCGAGCCATCGCGATCGCCGCGTCCGTCAATGGCCTGCAAGCATTTGTTTGATTCGGCCGCAGCCGCGATCCACGAATCCGCGGAATATTACCGCGCTTATCTCGATAAGACCGTCCAGCTCGAACTTCCAGATCCGGTCCTTCAACAGGCGTATGACTGGGCCCGGATCAGCACCATTCAGGGCGTGGTGAATAATCCGTATCTCGGCACAGGACTGGTTGCCGGATACCGCACGTCCGGCGTCGGGCAGCGCCCGGGCTTTGCTTGGTTTTTTGGTCGCGATTCCTTCTGGACTTCGTTCGCCCTCAACTCAGAAGGAGATTACGCCGCCGCTCGCACCGCGATAGATTTCATCACCAAATACCAGCGTGCGGACGGCAAGATTCCGCACGAGATTTCTCAGAGTGCGGGTCTCGTTCCCTGGTTCAAAGATTATCCCTATCCTTACGTCTCCGCCGACGCTACACCGCTTTTCATCCTCGCCATGAATGATTATGCGGTCCAGAGTGGCGATCTCACATTTGTGAAAGACAAGTGGGACAACCTGTGGCGCGCCTACCAGTTCATGCGGTCGACCTACGATGAGCAAGGCTTTGCCAAGAACATCGGAGTAGGACATGGATGGGTTGAGGGCGGCCCGCTGCTTCCCGTGAAGAATGAGTACTACCAAGCCGGACTCGCCGTTCAGGCCCTCGATGCGTTGTCGAATCTGGCGCGCCTGACCGGGAAAGAGGACGTCAGCAAGCAGCTGCGCGACGAATTCGACCAGAAGAAGCCCGCATTGGAGCAGGCGTTCTGGTCGCCCGACATCAAAAGTTACGCATTTGCCCTCAAGCAAGATAATCAGCGTTACGACGAAGCCACAGTGTTGACCACCGTGCCGATGTGGTTCGGCCTGGCAGAGCCGGAACATGCCGAGCAGACCATCACCACATTGGCGGGTGAGGATCATCAGACTGACTGGGGCATGCGCATCATCTCGAATCGTTCCAAGGTGTACGACGGCTCCGGGTACCATTACGGCTCGGTGTGGCCGCTGTTCACGGGCTGGGCGTCGGTCGGCGAATACCGCTACCACCGCGAATTCCCGGCGTACACGAATCTGCGCTCGAATGCCCTGCTTGGTCTGGACGGTTCCCTGGGCCATTTCAGCGAAGTGTTGTCCGGAGATTATTACGAATCGTTCTCGACCAGTTCTCCTCATCAGATCTGGTCGGCAGCAATGGTGATCAGTCCCATCCTGCGCGGAATGTTCGGTCTGCAAACTGATGCTGAGAAGCATGAGATCACCCTGGCACCGCACGTCCCAGCCGACTGGACCTCATTCGCAATTCACCATGTGCGGCTCGCGGATACCAGCGCAGACCTCAAATATTCCAAGACTGCCGACTCCATCACGCTCGACATCACCCGCAACGGCTCGGGAGATTGCTGGCTGCAGTTTTCTCCGGCATTCAGCCTGCGGACGCACGTGCTCGGAGTTCAGGTGAATGGCAAGCCGGCGGCGTTCAAGATGCAGGCGAACAGCAACGATCAGCATCTGAACTTGCGGCTTCCCTTGAGTGCGGGTTCGACAAGGCTGGTGATTCGCATGAGGGATGACTTCGGGCTGAGCCTCACCAATCAACTGCCTGATCTGGGCAGTGCGAGTCGCGGGCTGCGGGTCACGAATGAATCGTGGGACGCAGCCCGGACGCAACTGACGTTAGACGCATCGGGTTTGGCAGGAGCGCGATACGAAATGGGAATCTGGAATGCTTCCCAGATTTCGTCTGTAGACGGAGCGTCGGTCAGCAAGTCCGGCAAGCTGGAGATCACGATGCCGCCGGGACCGGCGGATTCGTACGTACAACAGCAAATTGTGCTCCATTTCGCGCGCCCCTGAAGCTGCCTGGCCTCAGAACCGGCGCCACAAGAGGCGTTACACTGAATGGTGCTGGGCTCTTGAGGGAGGACTCGGGATGGCTCGGGGTCTCATCGGCAGTGCCGCACTACTTATATTTTTCGGTTGCGTGATTCTGACTGCCCAAAATTCAAAGAAGACGCCGACCTCCGCAAGCCGCCAATGGTGGCAGCACGCAGTTTTCTACGAGATTTATCCCCGCAGCTTTGCCGACAGCAACAACGACGGCGTTGGAGACCTGAACGGCATCACCTCGAAGCTGGATTATCTGAAGGACCTCGGAGTCGATGCGATCTGGATCACTCCGTTCTTCCCGTCGCCCCAGGTCGACTTCGGCTATGACGTTTCAGACTACCAAGCGATCGATCCCATGTACGGCACCATGGCAGATTTTGACGCCCTCGTAGCCGCCGCCAGGAAGCGTGGCATTCGCG
>QHVR01000078.1 GCA_003223595.1 Acidobacteriota bacterium | reverse complement strand
ATCGTCGGCGGCATCTTCGGACTTTTCGCCGTCGGTCTAATCGTGCTGCTCATCTACAAGAGCACTCTCACCATGCGCGAGGACGATCAACTTTTTCTCGACGACGCGAATTCGCACATGCAAGAAGAGCAAACCGAACTGCTGACTAAAGTCAGCCGGCTCACTCTGCCCATGCGCGTTTTCAGCATCGGCTCTGGGGTGTTTCTTCTGGCTTTTTTGGCGCTGTTGATTTACCAGAAGCTGAACGAAGTGCAATAGCGCCCAACCGCCTGCTTCGGAGGGTTGTAAACGCAGCCACGCGAGCGCGCCCATCGCGTGCTGCGCCGCTCTATTGCCTATTCAAAGTGCCTGTTCAAACGTAACAGCGCAGGCACACATTTTTCGCTGAGTTCCCCCTCGGCGGATCGTGAACGACTGGGCGGAAGTCGCTCGCTCGAATTACCCGGAACTGCAATTGAATACGCAAGGCGCAAGTGTATGTGCGATCTCATGAGGGAACAGAACTCGTAAGCTCGGGCCGGGCAACGTTTGCCAGGAAAGTACATTCCTACGGCGGGAGTATCGGCAATGCAACCAAGTCCTGCGGAAGTGACTCCCGGAACCGAATCTCCTTCAGGTGAGTTGGGCGCGTCGGCGAGTTTACCTGACAGCCAGGAGCACGGCACGAGAAGCCCAGGCCGGAGGCGCTTTGCCTGGATCCTCGCGCTCGCTATCGTAGCGGCTGTCGCGCTCGTAGCTGTGCTCCTTCGCAATAGAACGTCGCCGCCCACTCAAGCCTCGTACAAGGTTGCACCATCAGAGCGGATTCTGCGCCTGAAGGGCACAACCGAGGCCGTGGAGTCGCAAGCAATTTTGGCTCCGCTTATATCCGGGCAGCAAGTGGCAACCCTCACGATTGTTCATCTAACCGCGGCCGGAACCAGAGTGAAACAAGGCGACGTGCTGGTGGAGTTCGACCGGCAATCCCAGATGAAGGATTATGTCGACAAGCAGGCGGATTATCAAAAGCTGGTCGATCAGGTCACAGAGGAGCAGGCGAAAGAAATTGCGGCCAAAGCGAAGGACGAAACGGAACTGAAGCAGGCCGAGCACAACCTGGGTAAGGCCGAGTTGGAGATCCAGAAAGCGGAGATCGTATCGCGTATCGATGCCGAGAAGAATCAGGAAAACCTTGACGAGGCCAAAGCCACTTACGATCAGCTCCGCGAAGCCTTCGATCTGAAGCGGAAGGCGGCGCAGGCGGCAATTCGCA
Source organism: Acidobacteriota bacterium (assembly GCA_003223595.1). Taxonomy (GTDB): domain Bacteria; phylum Acidobacteriota; class Terriglobia; order Terriglobales; family Acidobacteriaceae; genus Sulfotelmatobacter. The sequence goes on along the minus strand of QHVR01000078.1, from coordinate 2,262 downwards.
TCCTGGAGATCCAGCGCGACCGGACGCAGCAGACCATGATGCACGCGCGCGCCAACGCCGACCTGATGCAGGTCCATTCCCCGCTCGATGGTGTCGTCGTTCTCAACACGATCTGGAAACAGGGGACCATGGGCGAGGTGCAGGAAGGAGACCAGGTGCGTCCCGGTGTGACTTTCATGCAGGTAGTGAACCCTTCCGTGATGCAGGTTCGCGTGCTCGCCAACCAACAGGACTTCCCTTCCCTGCACGTCCGCGAGACGGTCAAGGTGCGGCTGGACGCTTACCCCGAGCTGGTCTTCAACGGAAAGCTGGAGCAGATGGCTCCCATTGCTCAGGGCAGCGACTTCTCCAACAAGTTGCGCACTTTCACCGTGATCTTTTCCTTGCAGGGGAACGATCCGAAACTGATGCCGGATCTCTCGGCCGCAGTGGACGTCGATATCTCGCAACGGAATGCGGCGTCCGCCGTCAGCGGGAGCGGATCGTGATCATCGAGCGCTTCCGTCAATTCTCGCCGCGGGGAAAGGCGCTGGCGATCACAGCCATCTTGCTCGCTGGTAGCGGAGTGCTTCTGGGCGCAGCTCGATTTGCGAGGCGAGGTCCAAACCTGCCCACAATTGAAGTGAGGCGGGGCGAATTTCTCGATTCGCTGCAATTTCGCGGCGAAATGAAGGCCCTGAAATCCCTGACCATCAGCGCGCCATCCGAGGCCGGCGACCTGCAGATCATTAAACTTGCACCCGAAGGGACTGTGGTCAAGTCCGGCGATCTCGTGGTTCAGTTCGATGGCACAAAAATCCAGCAGCAGTTGGCACAATTCAGGTCCGCGTTAAAGTCCGCTGAGGCCGAGGTTGGGCAGGCCAAGGCGCAGGCCCGGCTGGCGGAAGAGGAAGACAAAACGGCTGTGCTCAAGGCGCGCTACGAAGTAGAAGGGGCGCGACTTGAGGCGAGCAAGCAGGAGATCGTCTCGAAAATCGAGGGTGCGGAGGCCAAGCTCAAGCTGGCCGATTCCCAACAGAAACTGCACGAAGCCGAGCAGAAGCAGAACTCTGACCAGAAACTCCACGCGGCTACCATTGAGGACAAAGAACACTCCTGCCTGAAGGCAAAGTATGACGTGGAGAAGTCTGAAGGTGCTCTAGCTCAGATGATTCAACGGTCTCCTTCCGCTGGCACCATCACCCTGCTGCAGCACTGGACGGGGTCAGGCATGAGCACGTATCGTTCGGGAGATCAGGCTTGGCCGGGAGCAGCGATTGCCGAGTTGCCGGATGCCACTACCCTGCGAGTGAGCGCGCGTGTGGATGAAACCGAGCGTGGCCGGTTAGCCACTCAACAGCCAGTCACGGTACGCCTGAACGCGATTCCCGACCGCCAGTTCAGCGGGCACATCGAACAGATTAGTTCCATCGCCAGCCTGGATTTCTCCAGCGGCTGGCCGATCACCCGCAACTTCTTACTCAATGTTGTTCTCGACCAGAGCGATCCGCGTTTGAAACCCGGGCTTACCGGTGATCTAACGGTAGTCGTAGACAAGGTGGCCGACGCCCTTACCATCCCAGCACAGGCTTTATTCCAGAAGTCTGGCCAGAACATCGCGTATGTGTGGCGCGGGGGACAGTTCCAGGAGCGTGCCGTGGAGATAGGACGGCGCAGTGCCGAGAAAGTCCTGGTCACGAAGGGTGTAGCGGCGGGCGAGCAAGTTGCGTTGCGAGATCCAACTGTAAAGGAATAGTTCCGTCCAATATGAGAAGCCGGCGCACAATCACGTGGGCTGTGGTTGCATTGGTGCTATGCGCCGCCATTGGCGTGCTGGCCGCAGTGCGACGGACAGGTCCGCGCGCGCGAAGTACAGATGTGCCCACCACGGTCGTTCAGCGCGGCGATCTCGAAATGAAGGTTTTTGTGAAAGGGGAACTGCGCGCCAGCCATTCGCAAATGCTGGCCGCTCCTCCCATTGGTGGCGGGGCACTGCAACTCACGTATCTAGCCCACACCGGCGCTGTCGTGAAGAAGGGCGACCTGCTCATGGAGTTCGATCCCTCGGAACAGCGCTACAAACTCGAGCAGAGCCGTTCGGAACTCTTGCAGGCGGATCAGGAAATCATCAAGGCCAAAGCCGATGCCGCTGTTGTGGCGTCGCAAGACAAGGTGGCCTTGCTCAAGGCCCGCTTCGATGTAAGGCGTGCACAACTCGATGTTCAGAAGAATGAATTGGTCAGCGCCATCGACGGCCGCAAGAATCAACTTGCATTGGAGGGA
>QHVR01000077.1 GCA_003223595.1 Acidobacteriota bacterium | reverse complement strand
ATCTTGCGGCGGCGATGGATGACACGATTGGCGACGATATGCTGCGGCTGGTCTTCATTGCGTGTCACCCGGTGTTGTCCACGGAAGCGCAGGTAGCGCTTACCCTGCGTTTGCTGGGCGGACTTACGACAGATGAGATTGCGCGAGCCTATCTAGTCCCCGAGGCGACAATTGCGCAGCGCATCGTCCGGGCAAAACGCACGCTGAGCGAGGCCCGGGCGCCATTCGAGATCCCGCGGGGTGACGACTTTAAGGCTCGCCTCTCTTCTGTCCTGCAGGTCATCTATCTCATCTTCAATGAAGGTTACTCCGCCTCGTCCGGGGACGACTGGATGAGGCCTGCCCTTTGTGAAGACGCGCTTCGGCTGGGCAGGATTTTGGCGGAGTTGGTTCCCAGTGAAGCGGAAGCGCACGGGTTGGTGGCGCTGATGGAAATTCACGCCTCGCGTACAAAAGCTCGCGTAGGCCCATCGGGGGAGCCGATCCTCCTGTTGGAGCAGGACCGGGCGAAGTGGGATCGGTTGCTGATTCACCGAGGTCTGGCGGCGCTGGCACGGGCTGAGAATGTGAGCGCCGCGCCCGGTCCTTACGTGATCCAGGCGGAAATCGATGCCTGTCACGCGCGAGCTCGAACGGGGGACGAAACGGACTGGGCCAGGATTGCGGCTTTGTACGGCCAACTGGCCCAGATCTCACCTTCTCCGGTGGTCGAGTTGAACCGTGCGGTGGCGGTCAGCATGGCGTCGGGCCCGGCCGCGGGCTTGCAGATGGTCGATCGCCTGCAAAATGAACCGGCGCTGCGGAGTTATCACTTGCTGCCGAGTGTTCGGGGAGATTTCTTGAAGAAGCTTGGGCGACTCGAAGAAGCCCGCGCCGAGTTCGAGCGCGCGGCCAGCATGACACGAAATGTGCGCGAGCAAGAGTTGCTCTTGCAGCGGGCGCGGGAGTGCGCCCGCAGCAGTGGCGACAATTTTCAGCCTGCCTGATTCGACGCTGCTGACTCTTGACGCTTCCGCACGGTATTACCTGCGTAATGGGGAGAGGGTCTTTTCCGTTTTTCCCACCTTGCGCGACCATTAGCATTTCCTAATGCGGAATACACATGCGCAAAAGTCAGAAGTCAAGACTCGTTTGATTCTGGCGGCCATCACCGTTGCTGTGATGATTGTGCTGGCGGGAAGTAAAGAGAACGAAGTCCGTGGGGCTGGGAGCGGGCCAGTGCCGCGGGTTACGGCGATTACGAAGATCACTCACGATGGATATCGCAAGGCAAGTCTGCTGGCCGACGACTCGCAGCTGTACGTAACAGAACTGCCGGCAGCGAACCGCGTGATAGCCAAAGTGTCCCTCGCGAAGTCAGAGCGATCGCTGGTTGGCAGTCCGTTCTCGAGTTTGCAGGCCCTCGATCTTTCCCCGGACCGTTCCAAGTTGCTGGTTTCCTCCCTTTCGAAAAATGGAAAAAACGAATTCTGGACAATTCCCGTGTCAAAGGGAACCGCGGAGCGGGTCGGTGATCTAAGTGGGCGCGACGCTGCCTGGTCGGCCGACGGGAAGCAACTGGTCTTTGCCGAAGGATCGACTCTCTATCTGGCCGACGGGTCAGGCAAACAAGCGCGTGAGTTATACCGGGCGAGCGGATCGGTATTTGCACCCCGCTTTTCTCCTGACGGTCAGCGGATTCGATTCACGGTCAGCGAAACGGAACTGAATACAACCTCGTTGTGGGAAGTGATGCCGGACGGATCGAATGCTCACGCGTTGTTGGCAGAGTGGCCGTCGCGGTTGACGGCATGCTGTGGAAGCTGGACAGCGGACGGAAGGTATTACGTGTTCCAGGCAAGTCAGCCAGTACCGAATACGAGCATGGTGGTGACGTCGCTATGGGCGCTGTCTGAGTCGGGGTTGAACGGGGGACCTCTTCCGTTGACCAACGGACCAATGTCATTCGGCAATGTTTCGGCGGCACGAGACGCCACAAAGATCTGGGCGATCGGGGTTCAGCCTGACGTTGAAGTTGTGAAATACGAACCGCAGAAGAAAAAGTTTGTGCCGCTGATCAAAGGGCTTTCCGCTACTGACGTTGATTACTCAAAAGACGGGAAGTGGATTGCGTACGTCAGCATCCCAGAGGGTGTCTTATGGCGTGCCCGCGCGGATGGCTCCCAACGGGTGCAATTGACCTCGGGCGCGGATAGGACCGCCCTGCCGCGATGGTCGCCCGATGGAAAGCAGATTGCCTTCGTCAGCATGAAGCCGGGAGAGTCATGGAAGCTTTG
>QHVR01000076.1 GCA_003223595.1 Acidobacteriota bacterium | reverse complement strand
CGACGCGAGCGAAGCCATGCCCTTCGTTGTCGTAGATTTTGTAGTCGACCGAGCCGCCACGCTTCTTGATGGCGTCGACGACCTGCAGAGTCTCGGATTTTGGGCAGCGGGGATCGTGGCCCCCAGCCAATAAAAGCAGCGGAGCGGTGATTTTGTCGATGAAGTTGATGGGGGAACGGTCGCGGAGCAGGGCCTGGTTTTT
>QHVR01000075.1 GCA_003223595.1 Acidobacteriota bacterium | reverse complement strand
CGCGCCATATTGAACGGGACGTACAGGAATGCCGAGATCGTCCACTTGCCGTCGCGGCTGGGGTAATGAATCAGATAAGGTTGGACCAGGTCCTCGGAACGGATCCCCGCGAGCAGGGAGTGCGTGATCTGCTGGGATGTATTTTTCGCGAGATCGTAACTCCAGAGGTCGCTCGGCGCCGTTGAGCCGTTGTGGATGTAGAGCACACGCGAGCCGTCTGGGCTGAAGGCCGAGTGGCCGCCGACGGGCTCGTTGACGCCCGTGGTGATCGGAAGCTGGGATGATTTTCCAGTGGCGAGGTCGTGCAGGTAGATGTTTTCATTACCATCCACATTGGCACTGAACACCAGATGCTTGCCGTCGAGAGAGAAGTTGTGGGCTCTAATTTCCCATTTGTCTTTGGTGAGCCATTGGATCTTCTTCGTCGCGAGGCTCAGGGTCCCGGTGTTTTCGTAGCCATTCGATGCATTGGAGGTGAGCAAGACCGATTTCCCGTCGGGCGACACGTCGTTGGCCGAGAAAAGCTGCTCGCCATCATGCGGCGTCAACAACGCGCTTTGTCCCGTGCCCAGATCTGCCATGAAGACATTCGAGTCGGTGCCCTTCGCCTGCTCCTGAGTGTAGACGATAAATTTTCCGTCCTTGGACCAGATGGGGTTGTAGTTGCCTTTGTCCTGCGGAGTATTCGAGGTGATGTGCTTCACCTCGCGCATAATCATGTCATAGGCGTCGATCTCATACGCGGCCGAGGTCTTCGCTTTGACTTCATAGGCGAGATAACGTCCGTCGAGCGACCAGGTTGGGTTCTGCTCGGCAATCTCGCGCGTTTGCGTGAGGTTCACCACTTTGCCGCTCTTGGGCGAAACCAGAAATATGTCCCACTGCTCGTCGCCCTCATAGTCGGACTGGAAAGCGATCCACTTGCCATCGGGCGACCACGCCGGGTTAGTTTGCCTCTGGTCGCTTACCGTAAGTTGCACCGGAAATCCCCCATCGGCGGGCACGAGCCAGAGATTATTGCGGCCGCTCATGTTGGAGATGAAGCCGAGGCTTTTGCCATCCGGAGACCACGTCGCGCCGCCGATCTGGCGCGTCATGAAGAGTTTTTCAATGGTCAGGCTGCGCGGCTCGATTTGAGCGTTAGGTTTGCTGGCGATCTGCCTGGGATCGGTGATTGCCTGGGGCGGTGCGAGAATCTGAGCTTCGACCCCAACTGAGATCATGACGAGGACAAGGGCAAACAGTGCGCGGCGCATGGCGCGGAACCTCAGGGTGATATAGAAAAGAGAGTCTAGCAGAGAGCGTTTGGTTCGCCTGAGGGACGCTCGATGGATGACTTCGCATATTCTCTGAACGCGAAACTGGCGATCATTGGGCGTTCTTGTGCATGTCCACCGTGCTCCAGGTCTTATCGCCGGCGTGACAGATGTTCTCTAGGGCGCAATCGACGCACTTAGGCTTCCGGGCGAAGCAGAGCTTGCGGCCATGCCAGATGATCTGGTGCGAGAAGAGAATCCAGCGTTCGCGGGGAAGGATTTTCACCAGATCCTGCTCAATCTTCGGCGGATCATTTTCCTTGGTTAGCTCCAGCCGGCGGGATATGCGGTGGACGTGCGTGTCGACCACCACCCCTTCGGCCTTCTTGAACCATGTGCCGAGGACAACGTTGGCGGTCTTACGCGCGACTCCCGGCAGAGTGAGCAGCTTTTCAATGTCTTCGGGAACCTGGCCGCCGAATTCTTCGACGATCTTTTTGGCGGCGCCAACTACGGATTTCGACTTGTTGCGGAAAAATCCGGTGGATCGAACGTCCGGTTCCAGTTGCTCGGGACGAAGCGCAGCGAAGGCTTGCACGTTCGGATATTTCCGGAAGAGCTCGGGCGTGACCCGGTTTACATTCACGTCCGTCGATTGCGCGGAGAGAATGGTGGCGACCAGCAGTTCCCACGCGCTGGCATGTGTGAGGGCGCAGGTTACATCGGGATAGAGGACATTCAGGCGCTTCAGAATTTCCTGGACTCTCTCGGGCGCGATCGGGTTGTATCTGTTGACCTGCGTCTTTTTCGGAACGGATTTTCGAGCTGAGGTCTGGCCCTTGGACGGCTTCGCAGTTGCCTTTTCAGACTTTGAGATTTGCCGCTGGGGCGCGGTTTTCGGGGACAAGGGCGTCCGAGCCACTTGAACTTTATCCTGGCGGCCGGTTCGGGCGGGTTGACGAGGTGCGACTCCCCGGGGCATTGCAGTTTCTTTCCTCAGTTGAGCGATGGCCTTCATCATAACAAGCGAGCTTCCGAGGGTGCCAATGAGCCTGTGCTGGTTGGATAACGTGCAAAGATCAAGAAATGTATCTGGCGTGGGCGCTGCGCTCGCGGGGCAGACGATGGTGAACCGCCCTACAGAATCTGCTACCGACACTGTCCGTCCGTAACCACGTCGGGAATTGACGGTGCTAGGTGCGGTGCGTAGTCTGGAGCTACCATCAATCAGGAAATACTATGGCAGTGAATTCCATCCAACTCGGGCAAGTCTGGCGCAGCGAAGCCGATGGGCAAGACTATCTTGTCACCAAGGTCTACAACGAAGTGTTCACGCAATATGCGATGCTTCGTCCGGCAGGAATTTCGGCGCCGCAGGCGCCCACCGTGCGGGTGAAAGTCGCCAAAGGCGCGCAAGGCGCGACCCTGCCCGGTTACGCGTTCACCCAAGAAGGCTCGTTCTAGGCCGTCGCGGTTTTCCGATACACTGGATAGCAGTTCAGTACTCAGTTCCCAGTTCTCAGTTAGAAGCATTCCACACCTACTGAGAACTGAGAACTGAGAACTGCTCTCATGACTGAAAAGATCCTCGCCATTCTGTTTGCATTCATCAGCAAAATCATAGTCTCTGCCGGTTATGGCGGGATTGCGCTCCTGATGGCGATTGAGTCGGCGTGCATTCCGCTGCCCTCCGAGCTGATCATGCCGTTTGCGGGATTCCTGGTGTTCCAGGGCAAGTTCAAGCTGTTGTGGGTGGCAACGGTGGGCGCGATCGGGTGCAACTTGGGATCGCTGGTTGCATATGAGATCGGATTCTACGGTGGACGGCCGCTGGTGGAGCGCTACGGACGCTGGATTCTGATGGGCAAGCGCGAACTCGACTGGGCCGATCGCTTCTTCGGTCGCTGGGGATATCTGGCGGTATTCGTCGGACGGTTGCTGCCGGTGATCCGTACGTTCATTGCTTTACCGGCCGGTGTTTCACGAATGCCCCGGGGCCGATTTCATCTCTACACATTCTTAGGATCATGGCCATGGTGCCTGGGGCTGGCCTGGCTGGGAATGAAACTGGGCGAGAACTGGCGCGAACTCGGGAAGTATTTTCATCAGTTCGATGCCGTTATCGGAGTTGTGATTATCATCGGGGTCGTCTGGTTTGTCTGGAGTCACTGGCGGCATAGAATTAGCTCTCAGCCGCCGGCTATCAGCGGTCAATAAGCACATCCGCTTTTCACGGAGGAGTCGTGACCATCACACGCTGCTTCTGTACCGTTCTGTTGTTCCTGACCGTTTGCCTGCCTGCTTCGTCGCAAGCGCAATCTGCCAACGCGTCCGACAAGCCCTTTGTCGTGGAGTACTACTACAAGACGAAGTGGGGCCATGCAGACGAGTTTCTGAAGCTATTCAAGAAAAATCACTATCCCTTGCTCAAGAAGCAAGTCGATATGGGGCGCATGGTGAAGGTATGGATGGATCAGCCGCGCTATCACACGACTGAGGACGGGCGCTGGGATTATCGCGTGACCATTGTGTTCAAGAATGCAACCATGGCGAATGAAGCCTTCGACGAGGACGCGCTCAAAAAGCAACTCTGGCCCGATCAGGATACTTACAACCGCGAAGAGCAGCGGCGGTTCGAGATTCTCGATGCGCATTGGGACTTGCCTGTCAAAACTGTCGATCTGGATGGCAAGCCCTAGAACCTATTCACCACAGGGGACACTGAGGTACACGGGGAGATCGCCCCGCGTTCTATCTCGCTCTACTATTGATCCAGCCTCAGGTAATTCGCGATTATTTTTTCGTACCACTTCCAGGGTAGGATGCGCTTCATCGCCAGCTGCATTTTTGCGTCGCGGCCGACCACGTAACGCAGTTTCGGGTTGGGATTCTGGGCGATGGCGACGATGGTACGTGCGACCGCAATTGGATCCGCTTTCGGAATTGTCGCGATCACCTCGCGCATGCGCAGGCTGCGCTGAAAGTTGGGCGAGGTGTTCTTTTTCGCTTCTTGTCCCATGACCGCGCCGCTGGTCCAGACGCCAGTATCGAAG
>QHVR01000074.1 GCA_003223595.1 Acidobacteriota bacterium | reverse complement strand
GCACAACAGACCAAAGATAAGTCCCATCGTGGCGCCAGCCAGTACCGCGCCGATCATTCGCGAAGTCACGATCCGGACGACATTCGAAGCCTGCGCGCCCACTGCCATTCGAATTCCAATCTCGCGGCGACGTTGCACAACGGAATGATTCAGCACACCGTAAAGGCCTACACCGGCGAGCAACAGAGCCACGACTGCGAAGAAAAGCGACAGCATGGCCAACAGGCGCTCGCGGACGGTCTGTGCCTGGTTGATGTCCGTCTGTGTCAGCAGACTGCTGACGCGAAATTCCGAGCGTCCCGCGGGAACTTCACGCCGCAGCACGGCCGCCATTGACATCGGGTCAGAAACTGAGGTCCGAACCATAATCTCATCGTCATTCTCAGCCTGCAGCTGCCCTGAAGCATTCACCTCGCGAAATGGAAAATAGGCCTGCGGTGGCATCGGTTCGCGTATATCGAGAAATGGCACATCACCACACAAACCTATGACCTCGGAACCAACCCGCCGGTTCCCGTCAATGGTAAGTTCAAAGCGACGTCCCACCGGGTCTAGTCCGTTGAAATACGCTCGCGCGAATGCCTGGTTCACGATGGCAACTCCGGGGTAAACATCTTCTGGCCGGAAGTCGCGGCCGTTGAGCAGCGGAATGCGCATCACGTGCAGCCATCCTGGCGAAATGTTGAGTTCATGAGTGAGCACAAGACTGGGAGTGGCGCCATTCACTGAGACAGCGGTGATCGTGTCCCATCCCGAAAGCAGGGTATCGCTCGCAATCGCGGCCGACTCAACACCCGGGACGTTACGCAGGTGCTCAAGCTCCTGGTCCCATATGGCCGGGGGTTGAGGTTGCATAGAAATCGTCTCCATCGCCAGCACTCTTTCCGGAGAGAATCCAACCGGCCGGTTCGTGAGCCGCTGGAAGGTGACCACGAACAGGCCGGCGAGCTGCAGCACGATGAAGCAGAATGCCACCTGGCCGGCAACCAGCAAATGCATTGTGCGGTGACGCGCTTTCGGATCATCTCCGCCCTTCAGCACGCGAGCAGGCCTCATCTGCGAGCTGCGCAAGGCAGGCAACGAGCCGAATATCAGCGTCACAGCGAGAGTCAGCAAGGCCGCGAAGCTGAATAATCGGAGATCGAACGGGAGCCACAGCCGAGCAGGGTTTGTTACAGGATTAATTCGGCTGACGACGAAGGGAGCGGCCCACCATGCAAACGCACATCCTGCGGCGGCTGCAAGCAGCGCGATCCAGAGGCTTTCGAGCATCACCAGTCTTACCAACCGCGAGCGGCCGGCGCCAAGAGAAACGCGCACTGCCATCTCGCGGCTACGCGATTCTGCCTGCGCGGTCATTAAATTCGCTACGTTGGCGCAGGCGATCAACAGCACAAGCGCGGTCAACATTGCCAGCATCCACAATGATGAGCGATAGTCGCTCTGCAAATCCGAGGCTCCCGCCGCGGCGGGCACCATCAGCAGTTGCTGATTCATGTCTCGCTCGAAAACTTCGCGTGGCACCCCCCGCATCCTTTCCTCTTCGGAGGCGCGCGATGTCGCGGCAAGCTGCTGGCGAACCGCTTCCGCATTGGCGCCGGGCGACAGCCGCAGCAGTGTTCGGAACCAGAATGCATTGTTGCGTAAGACTTTAGGATTCATCATGGTCGGCACAAACATGGCCGTCATGGTGCCGGTTTGGGTGCCACTGAATGGACCATCAATGACTCCAACGATTTGATACAGGTCGGCGCCCATCCGAAACGTTCGCCCCACCACTTTGGGGTCACGGCCGAACTGGCGAGCCCAGTAATCGTCAGAAATCACTGCTACGGGATGCGCTCCCAGAGTGGTGTCATCGCTTTCGGTAAGCAGCCGCCCGGCCGCAGCATGTAAGCCAAACGACGAGAACATCGATCCCGAGACATACTGCAAATTCACCCTTTCCAGCTCGGCGTTAGCGTCGTAAGTGATATCGCCGGGATAGACGAACGACACCGCGATCAACTCCGCTTTGCCTTTCACCGCCTGCCGCATCTGCGTGAACGCCGGATATGCCCATGAGTCTCCAATTGTCATCTGCCCGTTGGCGTCGGGCATGCGTCGCACCAGAGCGTAGAGATTGGCTGGATCGGTGATCGGCAGGGGACGGAGCAAGACTGCGTCAATTAATCGGAACGCGGCAGTGCATGCGCCGATACCGAGGGCGAGCGAGAGCACGGCAGCGGTCGAAGTAATCTTGTTCTTGCGGACCTGTCGCCATCCGAAGATCGCGTCCATCTTCAAGGAATCGAGCCAGGGCAGAATGCGGAAGTCGAGCGCCTGCTCGCGCAATCTGAGGGTATTTCCCAAGGCACGATGCGCTTCGGCTGGATCGCGTCCGCTTTCGATGGCTTCTTGCAAGTGCGACTGCAATTCTTCATCAATCTCGCTATTCAGGCGATCGCCCCGTCGCAGGGTATTCGCAATTCGTGACCAGATCGACATATCAAGCCATCCTCAGTACGCGATTTACGGCAGCCGTCACATGGTTCCAGCGCGCTTCTTCCGCCGCTAACTGCTTCTTGCCTGCAGGGCTTAATTCGTAGATTCGCGCTCGCCGGCCATTCGGCTTGTGAATCCATCTGCCACGCAGCCAGTCGGCTTCCTCCATGCGATGGAGCGCCGGATATAACGAGCCCTCCTCCACACGCAAAGCATCGTCCGAGATCTCTTGAATGGCCGTCATGATGGCATAGCCGTGGAGGGGAGAGCGGTGAAACAGAATTTTTAGGATCAGCAGATCGAGCGCACCCTGCAATGTGTCAGGTTTGGGCATACCAGCGTATTCCGTGACTACTAAGACGTCTTAGTATAGCTCTGGTTAGGGAGTTTAAGGGCGAAAGTTCTGGAAGTA
>QHVR01000073.1 GCA_003223595.1 Acidobacteriota bacterium | reverse complement strand
ATAAACGCGGTTTCCTTCAATGATTGCGATGACTTCTTTCAACCCGCCAACGGAGGACTCTGAGGTGGAGAGCACTTCCACCTTCCAGCGCTGGATTTCGGCGTAGCGGGTATACATTCGGAAAATCTCGGCGGCAAACAGGGTGGCTTCATCGCCGCCGGTGCCGGCGCGAATTTCCAGAATGATGTTCTTCTCGTCGTTAGGATCTTTCGGCAACAGGAGAAACTTGAGTTCTTCCTCTACGCCGGAGACTCTCGCCTGCAGGCGATCGAGCTCTTCCTGCGCATAGGCGCGCATGTCGGGATCTTTTTCGTCTACGAGTACGGCTTTGCTCTCGGCAATTCCCTTGATCAGGTCCTTGTACTCCCGGTATTTCTCAACCATCGCTGAGATTTCGGCGTGAGCCTTGGCAGTTTTCTGGTATTTCGCCGAGTCATTCACAATATCCGGCGAGGCGAGCGCATTGGTCAGCTCGTCGTAGCGCGCTTCGATTTGATCTAATCTCTCAAACATTGTCGGTCGGCTCCTCGGGAGACCTCGTAGGCCTCAGTGCGGCCGTAACCGCCTTCGGGCGGGTGGTTCGTAACTCTTACGGCATTCTATTGTGGTGGAAAAAAGAGGAGAAGTATTCGCGGGGGGACCGCTAGGCAATCACCAGTTCACCACCGCGCTCCTTCTCGAGCGACATGGCGTGATCTAAGGCAACGATGGCGCACTCCGCCTGTTGATCCGACGGCGGCTGAGTGGTGATGCGCTGCAGCCATAGGCCGGGCGCGGTCATCAGCGCGAAGAGCGATCCGCGATGCTTGGCGGCAAAGCGAATGATTTCGTATGAGACCCCGGCGATTACCGGGAGGAGAACGATGCGCGAGGCAAAGCGGGCTCCAAAGCTGGTATACGGGATCAGCATGTAAAAACCGATAGAAATGAGCATCACGGTCATCAGAAAGCTGGTGCCGCATCGCGGATGAAAGGTCGAATACTTCTGCACGACTGCGGTTTCGAGCGGATCACCGTTCTCAAAGGCAAAGACGGTCTTGTGCTCGGCGCCATGATATTCGTACACCCGGCGAATGTCTTTCCAGAGCGAGATGCCCCAGATGAAAAGCAAGAACAGGATCAGACGGACGGCCCCATCGATCAGGTTGAAGACGATGCGTCCGCCAAAAGCTGGATCGATTTTCTTCAATTCCGTTGCCGCCAATAGCGGCAGGTATTTGTACATGAAGATGAAGAAAGCCAGCGAGATCACGATGTTGACTGTGGCCAGCCAGCCGCTCACCGCCGCCGCCTTCTCGCGCGACTTAGAGGAATCGGCCTGAGCCTGAACTTTTGAGGAAGCGTTGGGCGAGGAGTTTTCCTGGCCGTCCTCTTGCAGAATGTCTTCAATGGCCACGTTGGCCGAAAAGCGGAGGGCCCGGTATCCCAACTTCATGGCATAGCCCAGCGTCACGACTCCGCGAATGATCGGCCACGCCATCCACTTGTGCTTCTCCGAAGGCCGCTCCAGGGGCTCGCTCATGGTGACGACCTCGCCGGAAGGTTTGCGGCAGGAGATCGCCCAGGCATGAGGGGAACGCATCATCACGCCTTCGAGCACAGCCTGGCCTCCCACCAACGTTTCTTCGCCACTTTCGAGGGCGGGCAGGAGTTGGATGGCGGCTAGAAAGCGGAAGTAATTTCGGATATAACGCACAGCTATTGGATGCTCCTTCAGGGCGTGCGACGCTGCTTCTACGATACCACACGGAGAGATGCTTTACGATGGAGTCGCAGCAGAGGTAAGTGGAGGCATACAAGGCACTTACGCCCGGTTTGCGGCAGTCGCCTAACAGCATCCAATTGGCAAGCATGAGCGAATCATTCCAGCGCCTGGCGAGAACTTGCGACGAGATCGCAGCCACCACGAAGAAACTTCAGAAGACCGCCATCGTCTCGGAGCTTCTGAAGTCGCTCCCCATGGAGCAGGCCGCTGCGGCCGCTCTATTCCTTTCTGGCCGCCCCTTTCCGGTCTGGGAAGAGACCACCTTGCAGTTGGGCGGACGCGCGTTGTGGCAGCTCGTGGCTGAGTTGTCGGGCAAAGAGGAGGGGGCGCTCACGGCGGCCTACCGCAAGTATGGAGATCTGGGAAGCGTGGCGCAGAGCGTCCTTCCAGAGAGTCAATCCGTCGGCCTGGATGTGCTGGGGGTGCAGCGCGCGTTTCACCAGATTGCCGCAGCACGCGGGGCGGCAGCGAAAAGCGCTGTGCTGCGCGATGTGCTCTCCCGGGCGACGCCGCTCGAAGCCAAGTACATCATCAAAATCATCACCGGGGATTTGCGAATCGGGCTCAAGGAGAGCCTGGTGGAAGAGGCGATTGCGAAAGCATATGGCAGCCCGGCGGCGGACGTGCAGCGGGTGAACATGCTGCTGGGAGATATCGGGGAGACTGTAAAGTTCGCCGCGGAAGGGCGGCTGGGTGAAGCCAGGATGCGGCTGTTTCATCCGCTGGGATTCATGTTGGCCAGTCCTATTGAGTCAGCGGAGGAGGGGCTGAGCTATTTCGCGGAAGCGGCGGTGGAAGACAAGTACGACGGTATCCGGGCGCAAGCGCACGTGTCGGGAGATCAGGTGAGGATCTTTTCGCGAACGCGAGACGACATTACCGAATCATTCCCGGAATTGATCCCTGCGCTGGCGGGGCTACCGCAGGATGTAATTCTCGACGGAGAGATCGTGGCCTGGGAGTTTCCGGAAAGGCCGGAAGCGGCGAAGACCATTGTCGATCAAGCTAGTTCAGATCAAGCCAATTTAGAGGCAGGTGAGAAGAACGCGGCCGAGATGGGCCACGC
>QHVR01000072.1:2707-5929 GCA_003223595.1 Acidobacteriota bacterium | reverse complement strand
GGTAATCGTAGATCTCGGTTGCGGTGGCAACGGTCGAGCGCGGGTTGCGGGTCGTATTCTTCTGCCGAATGGCAACTGCCGGAGCGATTCCGTCGATCGTATCCGCGTCCGGCTTTTCAATGCGCTCGAGGAACTGCCGCGCATATGCCGATAATGACTCTACATAACGCCGCTGTCCCTCGGCGTAAACGGTATCGAAGGCGAGCGAAGATTTACCCGAACCCGACACGCCGGTGACCACGGTCAGCTGGTTGTGGGGAATCTCAAAGTCAATGTTCTTGAGGTTGTGAACGCGCGCCCCGCGAACAATGATGCTTTCTGTCTGGGTAATGGACATCGATTCGGGCCCAATAGCCACACGTCGTCCCGAGCGCAAGCGCACAGAAGCGTCTGGATGGCTTACTGAATCTTTCTATTATAAGGGATTTTGACAGGCCAGAAGGCAGGCGGGGACAGCATCCCGCCCGCTATCGATCGATTGAGGAAGAAGAAGGAAGGAGCACGATGACCGTGCTCCTTGAGTTGTTTGCCTTGATCAGTGCCGGTAACCTGCGTTTGGCGACGCGATCTGATCGTAAGTTACGCCACGCGGGATGTTGTAACGAGCCATAATGTCTTCCATCTTGCGCTCGTCTTTGCGAATATCGTCGCGGTCGTTCTTGCGGGTGTCTTTTTGCCATTTTGCATAGGCTTTATCGAACTCGTGCTGATCGTCCGCCGAGAGACGGGTCTGGCCATAGCCGGCGTCCCCGCGTGAATAGCGGTTATCGTTGTAGCCGTTGTCCCGGTATCCGCCATTGTTATACCCGGGTTGTGTCGCGATCCGATCGTAGGGCACATCCGGGGGAATGTTATTGCGCTGCATGATGTCCTGCATGCGACGGGCATCCTTCGCGATGTCGTCGCGATCATTGCGGCGGCTATCGTTTACCCATTTTCCGTAAGCATTGTCGAAGTCCCGCTGGTCTTCGGGAGAAAGCCTTCCCTGGTTGCCCCAATTACGGTTGTCCTGTGGATACGCATTGCTGTATCGCCCCTGATCGCCCCGATCCTGCGGCCCGTAGCCGTTGCTGGCGATGCGATCGTAGGGGACGTCAGGCGGGATGTTGTTGCGCTGCATGATGTCCTGCATCTTGCGTGCATCTTTGTCGATATCATCGCGGTCGTTCTTACGGCTGTCGTTCACCCATTTCGCGTAGGCTTTATCGAATTCGCGCTGGTCGTCGGGCGCGAGTCGACCGTTCTGGCACAGCGCGGGCAATGCCAGAGCGGCTAGCAACGCCATCACCTGCAAAATTCTGTTCATGGTATGACCTCCGAAAGTAGTCGGATGAAGCGGCGGGGCACACACTCGTACCCATGCCCACAGGTCAGATGAGTCGATTGGAGTACCTGTTGGCTGCGGCGATGCGGTAGGTTCTACCAGATCCCCCTTACGAATCAGCCGCTCGCTGTTGGGTCCGTACTTGCACATTCCGGTCCACCAGCATCCAAGTTCAGGCAACGAAGAGTCGCCCGCTGGAAGTCCGCTCCCATTGGATGTGCTGAAACATCTCGTCGCACGCTACATCGGATTCATCTGGGCGCTGCTCAAGCCGCTTGGCTCGTGGGCAGTATTCGCCATCGCGGCCGTCGATTCCGCATTCTTCGGTGTACCGCTTGATCCGGTGGTTGCGACTTACGTTTATCAGAATCGCTCGCATGCGCTTCTTTATCCTCTGCTGGCCGCAGCCGGGTCGGCGGCAGGCTGCATCCTGCTTTACTGGATCGGTTACAGGGGGGGCGAGGTTCTGCTGCTGAAGCGGATACCGCGCGCAAAATTCGAAAGAATTCGCGATACGTTCGACCGGCATGAGTTCTGGGCGTTGGTGGTTCCCTCCATGATGCCTCCGCCATTTCCATTCAAAGTGTTCGCACTGGCCGCGTCCGTATTCGAAATGAACTTCTGGCATTTCCTGCTGGCCATTTTTGTGGGACGCCTGATTCGATTCCTCATCTTGGGAATGCTCGTGCTCAGGTTTGGTCCGCAGGTCGTGGCATTGGGGTCTGAGCTCTTCGGCCGGCATTGGATCGTGCTGATCGTGGCAGCCGCGGGAGCAACTGCCCTCGGAGTCTATGCCTGGGCACGGTCCCGCAAGCGATCTGCGCTACAGGGTCGACTGCAGAACAAGTAACGATTGGTGGTAGCACCGTCATTGCCAGCCCTCGCGGTCCTGAAGCCCTGCAACCCGCATCCGAGTGTTGGAATCAGAGTTCCGGAGCACCTTTGCCGACGCAAACCAAACCGGCACGCAATCCCGCAAAGAAACACACCGGCAGCTTACTGAAGAGAGAATTTGATCGTTCCGAAGCGCTGCGCATTGTAGGGGCCATCGCCATTCTGGCCATCTGCGTAATGGTGCTCGTGGGACTGTTTGCCCCGGGGCTGCGCTATTCCCTGGTCAATCCGGTTGCGGTGTCCATTGATTCTGCGGCATTCCTGAACGAACTGGAACCGGTCGTCAACTCCAAGATCACCCGCAACAACCAGATCGAAGTCATCGAGAATGGCGATCATTTCTACGAGGCCGAGTTGGACGCCATGCGCCAGGCTCGGCACAGCATCAACATCGAAGCCTACATCTTTCACAAAGGCAGGCTGACCGACGAGGTGATACAGGTTTTGACCGAGCGCGCGCGGGCCGGGGTGCATGTCAACGTCGTGCTGGATTCCGCAGGGAGCCTATCGACGCGCAAGAGTTATTTCAAACCGTTGGAAGAAGCTGGCGGGACGGTGGGCTGGTATCACCGGCTGCGGCTGCACAACTGGTTCATCATTAACAACCGCACCCATCGTGAGATCACGCTCATTGATGGATCCACAGCCTTCGTGGGTGGCGCCGGATATGCGGATTGGTGGCGGTATGGAACCAAGTCGGACCCACGCTGGCGCGATACCATGGTCCGCATACGAGGTGACGCCGTAAGAGCGATTCAAGGAACGTTCCTGGAAAATTATCTTGAGGCTTCCGGAAAGATTCTTGACGGCGGAGATTACTTTCCGCCAGCCACCCCGGACGCCGGCAAATCCACCGCGCTGGTGGTCACGAGCACGCCATCCAGCGGAGGATCTACACGTTCCCGCGTGCTTTTCCAGACACTCATTGCGGGAGCACGCAAATCAATCTACATCACGACACCGTACTTTCTGCCCGATCGCAGCATGACGGACGAACTGGTGCA
>QHVR01000072.1:0-2593 GCA_003223595.1 Acidobacteriota bacterium | reverse complement strand
GAGCCGTCCATGATCCATGCCAAGATCGCGATCTTCGATGACGCATGGAGCGTCGTCGGTTCTACCAACCTCGACAATCGTTCGTTCGGCATCAATGACGAGGTCAATGTCGCGGTGCTCGATTCGCAAATCGCCAGCAGGCTCACTCGCGATTTCGAGCAGGATGCTGGTGAATCCAGGAAAGTCACCCTGGAAGAATGGAAAGCACGC
This sequence comes from Acidobacteriota bacterium, assembly GCA_003223595.1. GTDB lineage: Bacteria > Acidobacteriota > Terriglobia > Terriglobales > Acidobacteriaceae > Sulfotelmatobacter. Next base: position 2,383 of record QHVR01000072.1, on the reverse strand, counting down.
CCGCTGTCCGAGCGGCTGATGGAGATAGTGGGTTGGATTTTCGAACGTGAGCAATGAGCCTCCGCATTCGGGTTGCCAGCTACAACATTCACAAGTGCCGGGGTCTGGACCGGCGTACCGATCCTGAACGCATCGCTAAGATCATTGCGGGCCTCGACGCCGACGTGGTTGCGCTGCAGGAGATTCTGGATGTGCGGGATGGGCGCCCGGAGTTCGACCAGGCTCGCAGGATCGCTGCCGAGTTGGGCACGTATCATCACTGTTTCGGTGAGAACCGTCCGCTTTACGGAGGACGCTACGGCAACATGACTCTCAGCCGGTTTCCCGTGCAGGTTTGCCTCAATTACGATCTCACCTGGCGTCACCGGGAAAGACGCGGATGCCTTCGCACCGACCTGCTGCTCCCTGGCAACACGCTGCTTCACTTGTTCAACGTGCACCTGGGAACGAGCTTTGTCGAGAGGCGGCATCAGGCGCGAATACTGTTGAGCGACAACATGCTACGCAAAAAGGAGTGGGCCGGGCCCAGAATTGTCGTCGGCGATTTCAATGAATGGACCCGTGGCTTGGCCTCGCGCCTAATGGGAGAAGTTTTCGAAGCTGCGAAACCCAAGACGCTTCTGCGCCACGGCCGTACCTATCCAGGAGTTTTTCCCGTTCTTCATCTGGATCACTTCTATTACGAGAAGCACCTCTTATTGCGGAATTTCCGCGTACACCGGACCCGCAGGGCTCTGGCCGCATCCGATCATTTACCGCTGATGGCTGAATTCGAATTGGCCAATCCCGTAAATAACAGGGCTTAGACTTTCACGCGTACGAGCATGGTGGCCGCCGATCGTGGAGAAATCCAGCGCCAGCGTTGCAAAGCGGTGGAGCAAAATCCCCGAAAAAAGACTATTGTTGCAGGCGAATTAAATTCCCAATCAGGGGGGGAACTCATACCGTGTTGAATCGCAGAACATTTCTCAAAGTCGCAAGCTCGGCAACGGCCGGAAGCATGCTAGGAGCGAAGGTCTATGCGCTGGCAGCACCGCAGGAGCAGCCGGCTGCTCCGCTTTCCGCTAACGATCATATTCAGATCGCGCTCATCGGTGCGGGTGGGCAGGGAATGGGCGACACGCGCGCGGCGCTGCAGGTTCCAGGCGTGAAGTTGGTCGCGGTCTCTGACTGCTATGACGGACGCCTCGAGCACAGCAAGGAACTGTGGGGCAACGACGTGTTTACCACGCGCGACTACAAGGAAGTCCTGGCGCGAAAAGATGTGGACGCGGTGATCATCGGCACACCCGATCACTGGCACAAGCAGGTCTCTGTGGATGCCATGAAGGCAGGGAAGGATGTTTACTGCGAGAAGCCGATGATTCACGAGTACGCCGACGGTCCGGAGATGATCCAGGCGGCTCGCGCCAACCATCGGATTCTGCAGGTCGGGAGCCAGCGCGTCAGTTCGATCATTTACGTCAAAGCCAAGGAGATGCTTGCCGCAGGTGCAATCGGGCAGCTCAACATGGTGACGGCACATTGGGATCGCAATTCCTCGATGGGCGCGTGGAATTACACGGTTCCCCTGGACGCCTCGCCCGAAACCTGCGACTGGCCCCGGTTCCTGGGCACTGCCCCCAAAATTCCTTTCAACGCCGAGCACTTTTTCCAGTGGCGCAAGTGGAAAGCTTACGGAACCGGGGTCGCTGGCGATCTATTTGTACATCTCTTCAGCGGAACTCACTTCATCACGGCAAGCACCGGTCCTACGCGAGCCATGGCGACTGGAGGCCTGCGCTTCTGGAAAGATGGCCGCGATGCGAACGATGTGCTGCTGGGACTATTTGACTATCCCCAAGGGTTCAATCTTGCTCTGCGGGTCAACTTTGTGGATGGTGGAGATGAGAGCGAAGGCCTGGTCTTCACTGGGTCGGAGGGGATCTTGGAGATTGGTTGGAACCAGCTTACGATCAGCCGCTCGCCCAGAGAGACGGAACCAGGTCATACCATCGACACATTCACCGATGCAATGCAGAAGAGGATTTTGGCGGAGTACCGGCAGAAGTACCCGCGAGCGCATCCCTCAGAACCGCCTGCGGTCGACTATGAAAAGTATGTGGCGCCGAAGGGATATTCCGACAGCTACGATCACTTCAAGAACTTCTTCGCCGCCGTCCGAACGCGGCAGCCTGTCGTGGAAGATGCAGTGTTCGGCTACCGTGCCGCCGGAGCGGCGCTGCTCAGCAACCTGAGTGTCGAGCGAGGCGCGGTGGTGAAGTGGGATCCCGATAACATGAAGCTGGTGTCCTGATCGGAATGCCCGGCTGGCTATGTGGTTTCATCAGGCTTCGACAGGCGGGTCGCGGCCGTGGTTCGCGCCAGCCACCAATTTGCTGCT
>QHVR01000071.1 GCA_003223595.1 Acidobacteriota bacterium | reverse complement strand
ACCTTGTACGAGTACATCGATGGCGGGGCGGATGTCTATCTGCTGTACGACTTTCAACGTCTGCTGCATCAGAATTTCAGAACCCCTGGTGGTGAACTGACGGCCGACATCTACGATCTGGGCAAGCCCGAGAACGCATTTGGGATCTATTCGGCGGAGCGATCGCCGCGATACAAATTCGTGACGCTCGGGGTGGAAGGCTACCGCAGCGAAGGCACTTTGAACTTCGTGCAAGATCGCTACTACGTGAAGCTGGCTGCCTCGGGAGCTGGAGCTGGTGCGGCCCTCGATCCATTTGCGCGCATGTTGTCGAGACGAATCGGTGGCATGGCGCGCGCTCCGGCGCTGCTGGCGAAACTTCCGATCCAACATCGGGTGGCGCATTCGGAGCAGTACGTCAGGAAAGATCCGCTGGGGCATGCCTTTCTGGCCCCGGCTTACCTGGTCGGCTATGCGTGGGCCGGGAAGCAGGAAAGCAAACTGGTGCTTTCCGTGGCGAGCGATTCCGCGGGAGCGAAGGCGCGCCTGGATCAGTTTGTAAAACACTTTCAACAGAGCGGCGAATGCACAGCCGCAGCCGAACTGGGTGAGAACGGGATCCGGGCAAAAAACAGCTACGAAGGGCGCGTCATCGCCCGTACACAAGGACGGTACCTGATAGCAATCTTCAATCCGCCGGATAACGGGGCTGAGATTCTGAAAAGGACAGCACAGGGACTACAGTAGCCAGCGCTGAGCGGTCGCATGCATTCATAGCCAAAGGAGTTAGTCATGGAATGGAATCGGCGAGACTTCATGGTAGGGCCAATCGTCATGGCCGGGACTGCTGTCCTCGGCAGAACGGATTCGCTGCTGACGAAACTGCTGGGAGATTCGGGCCCGCTGATTCAGCGGACGCTGGGAAAAACGGGGCTCACCATGGCGGTCGTGAGCATGGGTGTAATGAATGCGGACATACCTGGATTATTGCGCCGGTCGTACGAGCTTGGCATCCGGCACTTCGACACCGCGGCGGGATACCAGGGCGGACGCAACGAAGAGATGGTCGGGTCGGTGATCAAGGAATTGGGTGTGCGACCGGAAGTGATTATCGCGACTAAACAGCACATGCGGAACCGTCCTCCGAATGTTGCGGAGGCTAAGCGGCAGTTTATGGATGGAGTCGAGGCTAGTTTGCGGCGGCTGCAAATGGACCACGTGGAGATCCTTTACTATCACGCGGTCGATTCCGTCGAAGACGCCCGCGCGGACGGCCCCCTGGAGGCGTTGCAAACCCTGAAGAAGCAAGGGAAGACCCGTTTCATCGGGCTCTCGACCCACAAAACTTCGGAAATTCTGCCGGAAGCGATGCGGCAGAACATTTTCGACGTGTTCCTGGTCACCTTGAATTATTCCATGGCGCACGACACCCAAATGCTGAACATTATCGAGCGAGCGGCAGACCGGGGAATCGGAATTGTTGCCATGAAGACGCAGGCGGGCGGTACGGCGAAGCCCGACGCCAAAGATCGGAAACAGTTGCCGCCCATCAGTCAAACGGCGCTGCTGAAGTGGGCTCTGAATCACGAGTTCGTCACGACTGCGATTCCGGGCTTCAGTACCTATCAACATCTTGAGCAGGACTTCTCCGTCGTACGGAATCTTGCATACACCGTTGAAGAGAAGGCTTTCCTCGAGGACAAGAACTTTTTTGCGCAAGCGGAGTTCTGTCAGCAGTGCGGTAAGTGCGCCGAGGATTGCCCGATGCATGTGGACGTGCCCTCGTTGATGCGGTCGCACATGTACGTCGTGCAATATCGGAACCCCGCGCTGGCGCGCGACACGATGGCGGGAATCGAGGGCGGAAGAGGGCTCGCGGGGTGCGATGGTTGCGAGTCCTGCAAGCTGAGCTGCCGAAATAATGTCCAGATCGGGAGGAAAATCGCGCAGTTGCGGACCCTGGCGCGCGATAATTTTGTATGCTGAGGATCTCCCGCCGCTGGACTATTGGCGGTGCGTCTTAACTAGTTTTCGTGCCTGATCCGGGCCCTTCATCGCCAGCACCCGGTACTCCTTGCCCGTGAGCCTGTGGTAATTCACGAAAAATTCTGCTAGCTCCCTTTCGAACTGCTTGCTCATGTCGTCGATGGTCTTCACGTCAGCAAAGCTGTGCGCATCTTTTTCGACGGCAATGATGCGGTCGTTGCGTTGCTTGCCCTTCTTATCCTTCTGTTCACCCTCAATCACGCCGACAGGACGGCAAGACAGTACGCAGCCGGGAAATGCGGGCTCGTCCATAAGCACGAGTACATCGACGGGATCACCGTCCTCTGCCAGAGTGGAGGGCACGAATCCAAAGTCGTAAGGGAAAGTCATCCCAGCGGGCAGAACTTTCTTCAGCTCGAAGATGTGCTGCTGGGGGTCGAAAGCGAATTTGTTGCGGCTGCCTTTCGGGGTCTCGATGACGACTCGCAACAGTTCCTTGTCATCTTCATCGATCGGCTTCAAGCGCGAGGGATCGGCTAATCCGTTCTTCTTGCTCATTGGCTCTCCAAGTCACTGAAGATGGATGCCCGTGGTAATTGCAGGGTTTGTCCGGTTTCACTGTCATTGCCAGAAAGTTAGGGTCGGCATTAGGATTCTCGTTCTTGATCGAGTCACCGAAGCTGCGAGTAGACGTCATTTCTTCCACCCAACAGAAAGGAGAGGGGATGCGAATACTGATCGTCGGAGGTGCGGGCTTGATGAGTGCGGGCACGGCCCGTGATTTGTTGTCGAAGCTCTCTTCAGGCACAACCAACATTATTGCCGCCGATTCCAACGCAGAGCGGCTCGAGTCCCTGAAGAAATCTCTGCCTGACTCACGACTGGAAACCCATGTCTTTGATGTAAACGACCGCGCGGCTCTGGGGGCGCTGCTTGCCGATTGCGATCTGTGCATCAACGGCGTTCCTACTTTTGCCGGGTTTCAAATGGCCATCTTCGAAGCGTGCCTGGAAGCGAAGCGCCCCTACGTTGATTACGGCGGCATGGGCGTCTATACGGTGAAGCAGAAAGCGCAACACCAGAAATGGAAGGACGCCGGAGTCACGGCCGTGGTGGGACTGGGCTCCGATCCGGGGATGTCGAATATTATCTGCCGCGCCGTCGCCGACCGTCTCGACACCATTGAGTGCATCAACTTGTATTGGGGCGCCACGAAGATTGGCGCCGACTCACCTGTGCTGGTGCCACCTTACAGCGTGTCTACTGTTTTGGCAGAGTATGCGAATCCCAGCCAGCAGTTTCTCGATGGCAAGTTGCAGGAAGTGCCGGCGCAAGCTGGAGCGGAGTCAATCGATCTGCCGCATCCATGGGGAAGAACAACGTTTATTCACTCGCAGCATTCCGAGCCGCTGACGGTCCCGTTTTCGGAAGGAATAAAGGAGAAAGGAATTCGCGAGTTCACCTGGAAGCTGTCTCTGCCGGAGCGTGATCATGAGGCCTGGGCCGGATTGGTCAAAGCTGGATTCGATGCCGAGAACGAGCCGATTACGGTCAACGGCGTGACAGTGCGTCCTACGGACGTGCTGCAGGCCGTCATCGATCGCAACATGAAGAAGAATGCCAATCGCATTTCTTCCCAGGAAGTACATGAGATTCATTTCGCGATCGGGCAGGGAACCCGGGATGGGAAACCCTGCCAAGTAACGTGTCGCGTGATCGGACATCCCGACCCGCTCTATGACGATTACGTGGATGCCGGGACGTCGATGAACATGTCTATCGGAGTGCAGCAGATGCTGAGCAAGCCGATGAAACCGGGTGTGTGGGCGGCGGAAGAGTACTTTGAAGCGGAGGCATTCTTTGCCGAACTCAGAAAACGGCATTTCGCGATCGAAATGGAAACGCAGGTGGTCGAGACGTTTTGAACATGCGCACGGCTCGACTGGCATCCGAAGGCAACAACCACTAGAATGCAGTGCTTCATGATCGAACCTCGCACACGCTTGCACTCACTTGCCCGGTCCTTTAGCCGCATGCTGCTAATACTGCTGACCCTGAGCTCAGCCCTATGCTGGAGCCAGGAGCATCCTCCGAAGCGCAAGGTCATCATCGATCAGGACGCGGCGGGGCCGGGGGGCACCGATCAACAATCCATGCTGCTGCTCATCCAGTCTCCGCAGACTGA
>QHVR01000070.1 GCA_003223595.1 Acidobacteriota bacterium | reverse complement strand
TGCTCGACCGTGCGGGAACCTCATTTCTGCACAAACGCGAGGTTAACCGGCTCGCTGGGGATGGTTTTGAACGATGGACCCGAGAGTAGCTGTTGCTGGTCCTCAACACTTCGCTCCCACGACGCAAAGCTTACGCTTACGGAAGCCATCGCCGAATGAATTGTGCGAGCAATCGATATGGCGCTCATTGTCGCCTGGATTGAACCAATTGGGTTTAAATTGGTGGCAATATTCATGCCCTCGTTCGCGATGTTGACTCCCATCCTGAATTTCTCGCCGCCGGTCATGTTTTCGGCGCCTAATTTTGAATCCTCCAAACCCGGGTAACGAATAAACAGGCGAGTGTAGTT
>QHVR01000069.1 GCA_003223595.1 Acidobacteriota bacterium | reverse complement strand
AGATCAAGCGTACGCGGTCATGGCTCAATTCAACTTTTACAGCCTGGTCTGATTTGCGTCCGCGCATCTCCGCATAGAAAGCTACGGGCAGTCCCTGGCTCGCAACCGCGTCGAAATTCTTGAGGGCGGCACGCCCATCATTCGCCTGGAGAAAGACCAGTCCCATCAGTTCGTTGGCTTCCGCGCCCAACGGGAATAGCGCCATGGCGACCTGCAGGTGATCAGCCGCGCGCGCCAGTTGCTGCTGCGCATACGGATAGGGAACGGCAAACCCGCCCACCAGACTATACTTTTGTTGTTTCTTGTTCTTGACTCGAGCGCGGCGCGCCCGAAGGGCACTGCGGTTGTCGTCCAGGTTAAAAGTCAAATTCATCCCACGGTTGAACAGATCGGAGAGAATCTCCTCCGCGTCTCCCACTTCGTCGTCGTACTTCGATTTCTTATCGTTCAGCGTGCTTAGATGCAGGTCGGTTTCAGTCTGGGCGGGGTCTTCCTGACTGAGTTGCCGATACTGAGAGAAGTTGTCGCGTGCCTGGGCCAGGTCTGCCATGGCTTCATAGATCAGTCCGAGCTTCCAGTAAGTAAGGGAGAAATCGGGTGCCAGTTCTTTCGCCTTGGTGAATGCTGCGAGCGCGCGATCATACTTCCGCTCCGCCAAATATCCGTAAGCCGATCCATACAGCCGCCGAATTTCATTTCCCTTCGGTTCAGGTAGAGCCAGTAATGACTGCAGCTCCGCGATGCGCGCGCGGATCGCCTCGGCATCAAGGGCTTGCGGCGAAACTTCCAGATATTTCTGCAAGAGGCGAATTGTTTCGGTCGGCCGGCCGTTGATCTCCGCACAATTAGCGTGATCGTACACCGCAGAGGGGCTTGCCGCAGCGTTCCCGGTGATCTGCTCTAAGGCGGAGCACATGCTGGTTCTGTGGGTCACGGTCGAGTGGCTGGAATGTGGCGCGGGTTTGACCGTCACTGATTTATCCGATAATGCTTTTTCGGAAACCAATTGGGGAGCTGGGACGTCGGACTCAGCGAATGAGGTTTCCTGCTCCGGCCCCTCCTCGTCGTCCAGAGAAGCCTCGAAGCCTACACTTTCGGCGAGATGATTGAACTGCACGATCCGTTTTGTTTCATCCTGGGGAGAGGTGTTGCCGGTTTCGCCAGTCGTAAGCAGGGTTAGCAGCTCACGCAATTTCACTTTTTGTTTAGGATCGGCGGTTTCGGTCACTGCTTTATCGAGATTCTCTGCCGCCTTACTGTGATCTCCGAGCTGGTAATAGCAGAGCGCCAAGTTGGAGGAAAGCAATCCTTCAGAGCCGCCCAGGCTTGTGCTCTCCTCTAAGAGCGTGGCGGCTTCTTTGTATTTGCGCGCTTCGTACATTTTGCGCGACTGGGCCAGCGCGTCTTTTAGTCGTTTGTGTATTTCGTCATCGAGGTGCTTGATGGCTTCGGCAGCATCTTTGACCTCGATCATCGCCTGGGACTCGGCATATTTCGCGCGCGCCTCCGCCAGCCGCCCGGACTGTTCCAGCGACTTTGCTTCCACGATGATGGATTTGGCCTGAGCCTCGAGTTGCTTTTTCTGGGCCTTTTCCAGATTCTCGGCCGCCATGCCGCAGGAGAGCGCGAGAATCAACACGGCAATTGTTCCGCTTCGCATAGAGTCCTCTCAGTTAGTACCCGATCGTGCTAGATCCCACATCACCTCATTGGTGTACGTTCCGTTGTGAATCCGGCCGAGACCAGTTTTGTGATCGTTGAGCTCCCCGTGCAACTGGTTAGGATCCGTAAATTTACCACTAATTCCCGGCAAACAACTTGGCATGCCCAACGGCGAATCGTGCTCTGTGCAGCCTTGGTTCGGCACACAGACGGTTGAGTACAGTTTTCCAGTGACTTTCACCGTGCATCTTGATTCTCCAAAGGCTGTTCGGAGCTAGAGCTGCCGTCGTCGACATAGGAAGGCTTTTTAGGGTTTGCATAGTTAGCCACCGGCGGTCCTTCGTAGCCTGACGGCGCGTTCTGGTGACTATTCTTGCGTCTTTGATCAGATAGCCGTCGTCATTTCCGGGGATATGGACCTGGCCCCACGCTTATGTGACGAAGCGCACACCTCATTTTGCGCGGGTTTGTGCTCAGCATCATCGCACGGTGTGAGCCAAGGCCCAAAGATGCTTCGTTCCGGTGCTGCCCTTTTGCCGGCGCTTTCACGCGAAAACAGCGATGTCGCGACGCAGAAGACAGATCGGGAAGATGGTAACTCTCGGAATTAGCTGACCTTTCTGCAATTTGCGCCTCCTGCGACATTGATCTCGTCTGTCTTTTCTCGAGGAATGAACGCAGGGGATCCCCTCTCTGCAGATGTGATTTCAATCACACCGAACTGTGACTAGCTATCCGGCGCTCTCTTCCTGCGCCCGGCTACCATTTGCCATCTGGAACGAGACTAGAGGGCAGCCACCTCACCAATCATGACTTCGGAAGTGATTGAGAGGCGCATTTGGAGTTCCATGCTCTGCCGAGTTCCCGATTTTGTTTCTAACTTGCGCCAGCATTTCGGGGTCCTAGAAAACTAAGGAGA
>QHVR01000285.1 GCA_003223595.1 Acidobacteriota bacterium | reverse complement strand
TCAGCGACGCCGGCTTCTTTTCCTGCTTCTCGTCAAAAAAATCTCTCTCTTCCATGCTACAAATTATTGCATATTCAGCCCGAGCTAACAGCCACAAACAGAATGTTTTGCGCGCTGCAACAGGTCCGCGAGGTGAGCCACAGTGGCTAGGAAGAAGAAACAAAAGCCATTTCGAGCCGTAACCGCGGTCAAGGAGCTAGCCCGCGAGCGGGTCGGTGCGCCCCCGGCGGAGAAGATTGTGCTTGAGAAGAAGAAGAAACCCGAAAAGCACAAGCCTACCTTGCGCAAGCTGCTGGAAGACCTGTAACCACTTACCGCCTCAATTGAATGTCGCGGTCACCGCGCGGGGAGCCGTCAGATTGTTGATTACGCAATTAAGTCCACTTCCGGAAGTTGAGTCACAGCCGCCGCTCCAACCTCCAAAGGTCCCGGTGGGACTGGCCGTCAGCGTCATGGTGGCACCGCTGGAGAACGTTGCGACGCATGACCCTGCTGAACTGGCACAACTCAGACCCGCAGGTGTACTCGTCACGGTCCCAGTACCTGAGCCTCCGAAGGTGAGTGTAATGGTGGGGCCGGATGCGCCGCCGCCACCGCTGCCGGATGAACTAAAGCAAACTACGTTGCCCGTCATGTAGCCCGTAACCAGTGCGCCGTGGGAAGAGATTCCTCCGCTGCTCGTATTCGTCGTAACTGTCGCCGCGATCAGCGTGCTGCCACACGACTGCCCTACGACTGTCAACATTCCGAACGAATCCACGGTCATCATCTGCGGATCGTTCGACGACCATGTCACCTGGCTTGTAATGTCCTTAGTAACCGGCGGATGAATGTAGCTGCCGAGAGCTCGTAATTGGACCTGTAAGCCGGCATCAAGCGGCGGCGGAGTCTTGGCATCGCCGAACGTCTCAGTCGTGGGTTGCACTTGAATAGAAACTAACTGCTGATCCCGTCCGCAGCTCGCCAAGATCAACAACACTCCACCAACGACCACCAGTGCGGCAACACTCAACCACTTACCCTTCATGCACGACTCCATGGATACCTTTTGGACTGGGACAAGGACATTCAACTGGTGTCGCCAATGTATTCAAGCCCGCAACAAAAATCAATAGCCCGAAAGATCGGAAGAAGGCAAGATAGCAGGAAGCCAAGGCGCTAATTCACGATCTGCGCTACAAACGCCGCGAACTCCCTCACGTCTTCTTCCGTGGTATCGAACGAGCACATCCAGCGCACAATGCACTCGTCCTCGATCCACGAATAATAAAAATACCGCTCCATGATCTTAGCAATCGCAGCGCGCGGAATCTGCGCGAAAACTCCATTCGCCTCCACCGGCCACACGATCCGGACCTGCGGAGATTTTCGTAGCTCCTGTTCCAGAAGCCGCGCCATGCGATTTGCATGCTCCGCGCTCCGCCGCCACAAGTCGTTCGTCAGCAGCGCCTCAAACTGCACCGCCACAAAGCGCATCTTGGAATTCAATTGCATTCCCTGCTTGCGCAAAAATAAAAAGTCTTCGCTGAGGCCTGGCCGAAAGAAAACCACCGCTTCCCCGCCCATCATTCCATTCTTCGTGCCGCCGAAGGTGAGCACGTCTACGCCCAGATCACGAGTCGCCTCGCGCAGACTCTGCCCCAGCGACACTGCGGCGTTCGCAATGCGCGCCCCATCCAAGTGCAGAAACATGTCGTGCTGATGCGCGAAATCCGCCAGCGCCCGAATCTCTCCAGGTTGATAGACCGTCCCCATCTCGGTCGATTGCGTGATCGAGATCACCCGCAATTGCACATGATGCTGGTCGCCAATCCCGTGATAGGCGTGCCGCACTTGGTCCGCGGTGATCTTCCCATCGTGATGGGGCAGTGGGATCAGCTTGCATCCCGTATGCTTTTCCGGCGCGCCACATTCATCGGTATAGATATGCGCATAATCACTGCACAAAACCGCATGGTAAGGCCGGTTCAGTGCCTGCAGGCCGAGCACGTTGGCCCCCGTTCCATTGAAGGTGAAGAACACGTCGATGCCGGACCCGAAATGCTCTTCAAATTTTGCGATGGCCGCGCGGGTGTAATCGTCGTCGCCGTAAGCGCGCACGTGTCCCGAGTTGGCGCGCACGATCGCTTCAAGAATTTCCGGATGAATCCCAGCATTATTATCGCTGGCAAAACCGCGTCTGGACTGAACCTGGACCGGCATACCAAAACAATCTACCAGAGTCCCTGTCGTAGAGACGTTGCTAGGAACGTCTCTACGGATACGCGCTGCAACTACCAATTACAATGCTCCAAGGCCAATTCAGATGCCCCGCAAACGCACGTTAATTCCTTCCCCCCTGGCTTGGACGACTCTCACTGCGCCCGTCCCGCACCCGCCGCTCCCGGTCATTCCCGAGCGTGGCGGGACGCAACTGCGAACTCCACTCCCGACCGCGATCATCGATACGCGCGAGCAGAATCCTTTCTCCTTCCGCCGCTTCAAAGGATGGTTTGCGAAAGTCGAGCACCGCGCTCTGGCCCTCGGTGATTATTCAATACAAGGCATGGAAGACATCTGCACGGTCGAGCGCAAAGATCTCGCCGACCTGATCTGCTCGTTCACCACCAATCGCGCAGTCTTCATCAAGCGCCTGCACCGCATGGCC
>QHVR01000284.1 GCA_003223595.1 Acidobacteriota bacterium | reverse complement strand
TTACCCATCACGAAATCTTCGGCGAGATAATCTTTCAGCCGTTCAAATCCCCCGATCGCCTGCAATACATGGCGCCGCGCGGCGATGGTCGGGCCCACTGCGAAATGCATGCCTTCGATCATCCGCGCCACCAGCGCGCTTCCCCAAAAATCCGTGTTCATGCCGGTTGCCTCCAGCCGCGACCAGAAGCTCGGTCCTGGTACGGCGCGATACGGGCAAGTAGCGACTCCTAGTTTAGGATCCTGAAATTCAGCAGCAACCGTGCGCAGGAGAGTCGGGGTCACCCGGATGTCACTGTCGCTCATGACCACCAGGTCGTTCGCCGCAACCGCGAGCATGTGCGCCAGACTGTAGACCTTCGCGTTGGGATAAGGCGGCTCCCCCGTGATCACCAGGCTCGAGCGTATGTTGGGGTACTCCCGCTGCAGCCGGTTCACGACCGCCACCGCGGCGTCCCCGTTATCCCGAACCGCGAACAGAATCTCGAAAGACGGATAATCCTGCTCAAAAAAAGTGCGCAGATTCGATTCCAGGTCGAGATCGAGACCGGCCAAGGGTTTCAGGATGCTGATGGGCTCGGCAGTTCGCAATGCAGGCGGGCGCACCGAAACGTAGCGCATGGCCGCGATGATCTGCAAAATGCTGTAAACGATCGATCCGCAAAGGATGAGCAGCAGGATTCCGCTCAGCATCCTGCCGGGAGGCATCACCAAAATGCTGATGGACAGCGCGCACCGGGCGCCTGGAAACATGGGCGAGACCGCAGTCATTATAGCGACTCGCGGCCTCAGGACCGAGCAACGCGACCTGAATGTCCAGCCGCCATCCCCTTTTTGATGTCCAGCGCCGTGCGAATCTTGGCGCCAAGCTGCTTCAATGAGTAGGGCTTTTGCAGGAAGTTAGTATCAAGATCGAGTACGTGGTGGTCCATGACGGTCTTGCCCGCATAGCCGGAGACGAACAAGAATTTCATCTTGGGTATCCGGCGCGCAAGTTCTTTGGCCAGCTCGCCTCCGCTCATGTTGGGCATGACTACGTCTGTAACCAGGAGATCGATCGCCGCAGGATGTTGCTTCGCGACCGAAAGCGCGTCTAAACCGTCGTTGGCTTCGAGTATTTTGTAGCCCTGCATGCGAAGAAATTCCGCGCTCGCCCGCCGCACCGCTGGCTCATCTTCCACCAGCAAAAGAGTCTCGGTCCCGGCGGCCACCGCTTCCGGTCTGGAATTTGCCAGCTGCGCCGGGCGCCCCTTGACGGCACATGGCAGATAGATTTTGAAAACAGTCCCAGACCCCTGCTCGCTGTAGACCCAAATGTATCCCTTGTTCTGCTTTACGATGCCATAGACCGTGGCCAGGCCCAAACCAGTCCCCTTGCCCGCGGGCTTAGTAGTATAAAACGGTTCAAACACATGGGCGATGTGTTCGCGAGGAATTCCTGCACCGTCATCACTGACCGTAATCACCGCATAGTCGCCCACCGGAATCGCCGCCGGCTTCTGCTGAATGTAATCCTGATCCAGATGCACCTGCGAGGTCTCGATCCCTAGATGCCCACCTTGCGGCATCGCGTCGCGCGCATTCGCCGCAAGGTTCATCAGGACCTGCTCCATCTGCACCGGGTCAACGCGTACCGGGCCGAGTCCCTGCCCCGGGATGAAACTGAACGCGATGTCTTCTCCGATCAGCCGGGGAAGGGTCTTCGCAATCGCCGCGACCACCGGATTCAAGTCCACCACGCGTAGCGCCTGCGGCTGCTTCCGGCTGAAGGCCAGCAGTTGGCGCGTCAGTTCCGCCGCGCGCTTGGCCGCCAGCAGAACCTCCTGGATCTTGGTCGCCACCGGACTATCTTCGCGAACATCGTCGAGCGCCAGCTCAGAGTAGCTGGTGATGATGGTCAGCAGATTGTTGAAATCGTGCGCCACCCCGCCGGCCAGCCGTCCTACCGCGTCCATCTTTTGCGCTTGTAGCAGTTGCGCTTCCAGCCGCAGACGTTCCGTCAGATCGCGCCCGTTGGCGATGAAATGCGTAATCTGCCCTTGGGAGTCGCGCACCGGACAGATGCTTTCCTCCACGTAATACAGCTCGCCATTTTTCTTCCGGTTGACCAGGATTCCCCGGAACACGTTTCCGGACAGGATCGTCTTCCACATGTCCTCGTAGATCTCCGGCCCTTGCTCGCCGGACTTCAAGATCCGCGGCGTCCTTCCGCGGACTTCGTCGCTCTTATACCCGGTCAGCGCTTCGAATGCAGGATTCACATACTCAATGGCGCCTTGCCGGTCCGTAATGACCACTGTGTCCGGAGATTGTTCCACTGCGCTGGAAAGCTTGCGCAAGGACTCCTCCGCCGACCGCTGCTCCTTCTGCATGGAATCTAAGGCCAGTGTGCCGCGAATGCTTCGCACCAGGGTGGCCCCATCGAGTTGTGACCTGGATACACAATTCCAACTGCCGGAATGAATGAGCTCCGCAACCGTCTTTTCATCGGCATTTTCTGTGAGCAGAAGGAAAGGCACCGACCTGCCAGCGTGATGGAATTCCGTGAGCAGCTGTACCGCTTCCGCATTGCCCGTTTCGTGTTCGAAAAGAATCAAGTCGTAAGGCTTCTGCTCCAGCATGCAATGCGCTTCGTCCAGCGAGCGCGCATGCTCGAGTTCTGCCGGCAGCATGCCGCGGTTCCGCTCCAGAATCTCGCGAATAAGGAAAAAGTCCTCCTCTTTTTCTCCGACTAGCAGAACCCGCAGAGGACATTGCGCGATTTGAGTGCCCGTCGCCACCAGCATTGCTCCACTACCGGTTACCATCGGAATCTGCCGGGGAGAAGTTTAGGCACGAGCCGCCTTCGTTGCGCATTCCGTCTCGCGCGATCCCTGGCGCTTGGAATGCCAGCGCTGATTAGAGGATAATTAGCATCTCGCGGGTGCCACATGTACCGGACTTCGATGTTTCTGCTTGCTCTCGCAACCTTCGCCAGCCAGGCGATGGCCCAGTCCTCGCCAACTGGTAACGAGATCACGATCCAGCTCTCTTCCGCCAAGCCATGGGTGGACACCGGCCTCGACTTGCACTCCGGTGATCTGCTCAAGATAACGGCGTCTCCGGCCTCCCCGGCTTCGTCCGCCTGCAATCCGGCGGGTTCCAGCCCGGCCCCCGCAACCACTGATGCTCTTCCGCTTCCGACAGCCGCGCCGGGCGCTTTGATCGCCCGCCTTCATGGCCAGACTTCTACGCCAGTCCTGATCGGCTCAGGACGCGAATTGAAAATTGAGGAACCTTCCCTTCTGCTGCTGGGAATGAATTTTTCTGGCAAGCCATCCTGCGATGGAGCGATGGTCGTAAAGATTCAGAACACTCCGGCAGCTTCCGCAGGCAAGGAAACTGCTCAACAAGTAAGCCGCGGACAGCAACTGAAATCGCAACTTGGAACCGCCGCCCAGGTCTTCATGCAAGGCCAATTCGGTCTCGGAAAAAACGAATCAGGCGGCTCCAGCGCGGTGACTCCTGGCTCATCCGCTGCCACGAAAAGCACCGAGCCTGCGACCGTATTGAAGACCTCCGAGGCCCCGCTCGATGCCGATCTGCGTAAGAAAATCGA
>QHVR01000283.1 GCA_003223595.1 Acidobacteriota bacterium | reverse complement strand
AGGGCCAAGTCCCGCGTGATACGGTTCGGCCGGTCTCGCAGAAATTCGTCTCGTAAAGTCCGATAGTACCAAAGAGTTCCTTCGCGTCCGCCGTTGAATCTTGACCAGACAGATTCGCCAATAGCGCGGTAATCAGTGATGATCGAGCACACGTTGTTGAGCTTATCGGCGGCCGAAACCAGGCGCGCATCCTTGTCTTCCTTGCGCAACCGCGCAATATATTTCTCCTTGCGCTCGCGCCAGGGCGGCTTCGGATCAGTGTAGGCGTCCGTGCATCCCTCGACTACGTTGGCAACGCGAGCACCGAAGCGCCGGCGGACTTCCTTCAGCATAGGCGCACCGCCGCAATCTTCCACCACATCGTGCAGCAGAGCGGCGATCGCCAGATCCTCATCGCCACCACCTTCGAGCACAAGAGAGGCCACGGCCATCAAATGAGCGATATAAGGAATGCTGGATGCCTTGCGAGTCTGCCCTTTGTGCTTCTCCGCGGCGAAGACGAATGCCCGCAAGAAGCGGGGCCCCAATCTAGTCGTCTTCGGCATCCTCTTCGCTCTTGCTTCCAGTGCTCTCACGGCTTCTCGTCCCGGCGTGCCAGCAGATACGCTCGAATGAACGGTTGTAAATCCCCATCGAGCACGCGATCAACGTCGCCCACCTCAATCTTCGTACGGTGATCCTTGATCATGCGATAAGGCTGCAAAACATAAGAGCGGATCTGAGACCCGAACTCAATGTCGAGTTTCGAATCTTCGATTTTCTTCGTAGCCGCCCGCTTCTTCTCCATCTCGAATTCATAAAGCTTGGAGCGAAGCATGCTCATGGCGCGTTCGCGGTTCTTGTGCTGCGAACGCTCGTTCTGGCAATTGGCCACGAGCCCGGTCGCAATGTGTGTAATGCGCACCGCGGAGTCGGTGGTATTGACGTGCTGCCCGCCCTTGCCGCTGGAGCGGTATGTATCCGTGCGGATATCCTCGGGCTTGATCACGATATCGATGCTGTCGTCAATTTCAGGGGAGACGTACACGCTCGCAAAAGAGGTGTGCCGCCGTTTCGCCTGATCGAAAGGCGAAATGCGTACCAGGCGATGCACGCCGATTTCACCCTGGAGCAAACCAAAAGCGTACTCGCCGTTCACCGCAAACGTCGCCGACTTCAGGCCCGCTTCTTCGCCCGGCTGATAGTCATAGAGAATCGTTTCGAAACCCTGGCGCTCTGCCCATCGCAAATACATGCGCAGCAGCATGTCAGCCCAATCCTGCGACTCGGTGCCGCCCGCGCCGGGGTGGATCGTCATGATGGCGTTGCGCGCATCGTTTTCCCCCGAGAGCAGTGTCTCAGTTTCGAGTTTATCGAGTAGATCGCGCAGGGAGGAAAGCTCGCGTTGCAGATCGGCATCGACATTCTCGCCCTCTTTGGCCAGGTCAAGATAGGCGTGAATGTCGTCACTGCGGCGGCCAAGGTCGGCGTCAGTAGCAAGCGCATGCTCCAGACGCTTCTTCTCGCGCATGACCTGCTGCGAGCGCTGCGGATTGGACCACAGGTTCGGCTCGGACGCCTGCTTTTCAATTTCGGCTAGCTGCGGACGGAGCTTGTCCGCGTCAAAGATACTCCCGAAGGTCGTGGACTTTCTTGCTCAGCTTCTCGTATTCCTGCTCGATCTCTGCATTCATGAGGACGCTTCAGCCTTTTTGCGGATGTTGGGAGACACGAAGCGCGCCAGCAGCGCTCCTATCGAAATTATCGCACAGGCATAGGCGAACCAATCTCCGTGACGCGCGTAGAAAGTAGTGACGAAAGTGAGGGCGTAAGGGGCGACCAGCGTAGCTCTTTCTTTCCGAGCCAGGCGCGCGGCCACACGTCCAAACGGATCGATGGACGCCGTAACGCCGGTATCGGTCGAGCTCAGAATCCAGCGCTCGTTCTCCACGGCGCGCATTCGAGTCTGGTTCAAATGCTGCGCATAGGCGCCGCTGTCACCATACCAGCCGTCATTCGAAATATTTACGAACACCTCCGCGCCATTTCTCGCGAACTGGCGG
This sequence comes from Acidobacteriota bacterium, assembly GCA_003223595.1. Classification (GTDB taxonomy): domain Bacteria; phylum Acidobacteriota; class Terriglobia; order Terriglobales; family Acidobacteriaceae; genus Sulfotelmatobacter. The sequence continues at coordinate 3,933 of QHVR01000283.1, read as the reverse complement.
ACCTCATCTGGAAAAATAGATTCGTAGCAGATGAACGTTCCGAGCCTCTGACCGGCCGCATCCAGAGGAACTCGCGAAGTCCCATGCTCAAATTGCCCGACCTCCCTGGTCAGTCCTCCAGCGAACGAAAACAGCCCGGGAAATGGCAAATATTCTCCAAACGGCACCAGATGCGATTTGTCGTAGCGCGCCTGCCATTCGCCATTGGCACTGACCAGAACTGCGGAATTGAATAACGCACCCTCGGTGTTCACCCTTGCGGCATTGCTGCCGATTGCTCCTGTCACCAGGGGCACGTCGGATTCACGAGCCAGATTGCTGACCGCCTCGCGAAAGTGCGGTTCATTGGTGAAGAAGGGCGCGGGAGACTCAGGCCAGACGATCAGATCGATTTTCGATCGTGCATTCCGGGCCGAACTCAGCGTCAGCCTGCTGAGATCGCTCAGAGTCTCTTGGTAATATCCCGGAGTCCAATCGGCAGAGACGGGAATATTCTGCTGCACCAGCAGGGCAGCGCGATCGGCGATTGCAGGAGGGGGCTCGACCAGCCGTCCCGCCTGCAGCACGGCGGCTGCGGCGATGCCCGCAATGAGCATGGTATTGCGCTTTTGCCGCGGAATCAGAAACGCGGCGGCGAGCGCGATATTCACCAACAGGATCTCGAAGGAGATTCCATACACGCCGGTCCAGGAGGCGATGCGCGAGAGCGCAATATTGTCCACCTGCGCGATGCCCAGCAGGTTCCAGGGAAATCCTGTGATACGTGTCCGTGCAAGCTCCACTCCGACCCACAAGAACGGAGCCAGCACCAGCGCGCCCCGGTCATTCCGCCTTCGCGCTACTAATGCGACCAGGAGCCCGAATAACCCGTGGTACAGACCGAGATAGCAGCAGAACAGGAACAAAACTAGCAGCGCTGCGGCCCCGTTCAGGCCTCCGTAATTGCGCATTGTGCCGAAAATCCAGTAACACGTGCCGGCGTACCAAATGATTCCACAAACGTAAGCGAGAACGAATCCTTGCAACGGTGTTGCCGCCTGTAGACGCGGGGAACCTTCTACCTCCAACGCCCCTGCAGGGCGCGCCCGCAGCAGCGCGATAATGAGCGGGCACAGAATGTATATCCCGGGGAGAGGAAAAATCAGCACCTGCAGAACTGTCGATAGTAGGACGAGCATCCAAGCGCTGGAATGGATTTGCCGCACGAGGCAAGAATAGCAGTTCCTTAACCCCGTTCTCGGTTGCCAGTTCTCAGTCTCACAGCTGAGTAATCTCCAAGCTTGGAACGCACATAGCTGATGATCTCTGGCGTGACATAGTTCGGGGGCGTGATGCGGAAGATTGGCTGACTCGCAATTGGCTTCAGCGATACCGCCTGCCACGCCGTGTCGCCCGCATTCTGGTGCAAAATCACGGCATCCGCGCGGTCGAGAAATTCACGCGCGGAATTCTTGAAGTCCGCGGTCGCGGGATCGAGCACGCTGAGGTACAAATCAGGACGGAGGAATTTCAGAACGCTATTCGATTCGATGATCACGTTCCGCGCCGCTGCCAGGCGCTGGCGCAGGGTGGGAATGGCTTCCGCCAGACGGCCCTGTTCCGTGCGTACCCAGAAAACTTGCACTGCTCCCGCTGCAAGAAACCGCGAACTGTCGGTCCCGCTGCTGCGGTCCCGCTCTTCGCTGATTGCCCAGGAGTGGTCCCCCGTGGCACAGTCGCACGCCTCTCCCTTTGCCGAACAGATGCCGTGGCCATATTGGGTGATCTTCACCGCGGTCCACTGCCAATCAGCAAGAGCCGCAATCAGGCCCGCGACCACACTGGTCTTGCCTACATTGCGCGAATGACCTCCAATCACCACCAGAGCCACAACTAGTCCTTTTTCGCCAGGCGGGATACGGTCGCCAGCTGTTTCAAATACTGGCGCAAGGGCTGCGCCGGCGTTCCCCAGAACGCAACACCTTTCCCGCGCAGAATTTTGTTGGGGAGAACTCCACCTTGGCCGCCGAGCATCACGCCTTCGCCAATGCGGGCATGCTCGCCAATCCCGACCTGCCCGCCCAACACCGCTCCATTCTCAATAACGATGCTGCCGGAAAGCCCCGTTTGCGCTGCGATGATGACATCTTCGCCAATGTCGCAATTGTGTCCGATGTGAACCAGGTTGTCGATCTTCGCTCCGCGCCGGATTCGTGTCTCATCGAGGGCGCCGCGATCAACGGTGGCATTCGCACCGATTTCCACGTCATCTTCAACCACCAATCGTCCAACCTGCGGAAACTTCTCATGATGCCCCGTCTTGCCATCTCGTACGTAACCGAAGCCATCGCTGCCCAGCACAGCCCCGGCATGCACGATGACGCGGTCTCCCAGCTTTGTTCCCGGATAAATGGTGACGTTCGGATACATCTGGCACTCGCTCCCAATCGTGACTCCAGTTCCCACCGTGCAATTGGTACCGATGTGGGTATCCTGCCCGATCTGCGCGCGTTCCCCGATAACTGCGTGCGCGTCCACGCAGACGCCCGGCGCCAGGACCGCGGATCTATGGATCACGGCTGACGCGTGCACCGTACCAGATCCGGGCTGGTGTAATGGGTCGCGCAGCATTCGCGCGGCCCGCGCGAACGCGAGCTTGGGATAATCCGTGATAAGAAGAGCCTTGCCAGAAGGGGTTGCGGCCGCGAACTCTCGCGCAATGACCGCGCCGGCACGGCTCTGCAGTGCCCGCGCCAAGTGCTTCTCGTCCTCGACGAAGACCAGATCGTCAGCCGATGCCGACTCGATGCTGGCTACCCCCGTGACGTGAAGGCTGGAACCGCCGATCAGGCGCATGTCCAGCGCCTCAGCAATCTGCTGAAGCGAGCATTTCATGTCCTCACTGTATAGCAGCGGGTCGCGAGAACGAAAGGGGAGGATCGAAGAGTGCCGCGAGGTTCTCGCGTGGTTTCGCCAGCGCGACAACGGTGCTGCAAGGCGCATTCTGGCACATCACGAAGGTCGCATCCGGAGCGTTCACGGCATTGCAGCCTTTGGCACTCGCGGTCGCGCCAGGCGTTAGCGTCCACGTGCCAACCACCTGACCGTTACTCAATGTGCCGGTGGTGGTGGTTGTCCCATTGGAAGTCCCGGTTAAGCCATCAGGATTGCTGGTGAGCGTCAGCACGCTGCCAGTGGTCGAAGACGTTATCTTCAGGCTCAGGGTGCCCTTAACGTGCCCCGTGGAATCGGTAGTAAACGAGGCGTTGCCGGTCTCTGTTTGGGATTTGAAATCCTTGGCAAAGCAGGTGTTGTCGTTGAAAAAACTGAATCCATCGATACTTAGAGGCCCACTATTCTTGACCTTGAACGAGACCACGAAATTCAGCAGGCTGGCTTGGCCGCCGCTGGGGTTGATCAGCTGGGCTTCCCAATTACCCGCGGTGGACGTGTTGGTCACCGTCGATGGAGTGTTATTCGCACATCCGCAAACCGCAAACTCCAGCGCCAGCAAGACCAGGATCGCAAGCCTTCTCATGAACCTTCCTTGGAATGGGGATCTTTATGAGAATAGAGAGATGCGGGCAGAGGCGTCAATGGATGTAAGGTGCGAAGAACTGCCAATTCCGGCTCTGAGCGGCCGATTGATCGCCTCGTATCCGACTAGACCTTGGTCCAGAGATCTGCTCTCGGGTCTTCCGGATTCAACTTGGCCAATTCTCGCAGCAGTTCCTTGGTGCGTTCGTCACGAGGCATAGGGACCGTGACCGTGATCTCAACGATCTCATCGCCGCGCGCGCCTTCTCGTGTGGCTGACGGCACACCCTTCTCCCGTAGACGGAGCTTTTGACCCGACTGCGTTCCGGGCGGGATCTTCAGCAGCGCCCGGCCGTCAATCGTGGGCACTTCGATCTTTCCTCCCAGAGCCGCTTCCGTCGCACTGACCGGAACCGT
>QHVR01000282.1 GCA_003223595.1 Acidobacteriota bacterium | reverse complement strand
AATCAGGGTATCGACTTCCTGCAAAACGGCGTCCACGTCGCGCTCGCGATACTTGTTGCGGAACAGGGTCTTGTTACAGAACGAGCAGGACCACGGACATCCCCTGGCAAACTCGAGTTCGGCGCCTCGGCCTGATCCTTGGAACACGTGATGGCGGTGATAATGATGCTCGACGCGATAGTTCGTAAAACTCAGCGCGCCGAGCTTGCGCATGTCGGTCACAGACTGTGTCGGGGAGATGTGCTCGCCGCTGTCGTCCTTCCAGCAGCAGCCTTCAATCGCAGACCATGGCGTGTCGGCAAGCTGCGCAAGAGTCTGATCGGGTTCGCCGCGTAGCGCGACATCACAATTCAACTTCCTGAGCGTTGCCGCAGGAGTGGCAGAGCTGTGCGGACCAATAGCGACCTTCACCGCTTTGGAATCGAGCTCTCGAAACCAGGTTTGCGGAACTCGCAGTTCTGGCGGGGGGCAACGCCAAAACAGGTAAGACGGAGCGGTCGGGATAACCAGGAAATTAATTCGTGGAGTCTTTTTTTCACCTGCTGGATCGAGAGTTGATCGGACTGCGCGTCGACCAGCAACGGTTCGTGCCCGGCGGCGGCGATCTGGTCGTAAGCGAACAGTAGCTCCAGAGGGTAATGCGGTTCCTGGCAACCGAAATAGATGGAGCCGTGAAAATCCCATGCCGGATTGATCAATGCAAATTTCATGAAGCGACCCCTCCGATGGTCTCAATTGCCACTTTCGAGGAGGGCACAGGAAAGTCCGTTGGCACGAAAGCCATGCGGTTGGCGTTGTACCACTGCGAAATATCATCAATCGTCTGGCTGAGACGGATTTCGGGGCGCCAATTCGTATGCTCGGAAAACTTCGAGAAATCGGTGATGTAGATCGGTTGATCGCCCGGACGCGCGGGTCGGAAGCGGTGCTTCACTCGAATGTGCAGCGACCGCTCGATGCCGCTGAGCAGTTCCAGCAAAGAGGTCGCGTTGTTCGGACCTCCTCCGATGTTGTACACCTGTCCAGCCGTGCGGGCGCGGTTTTCATAAGCAGCGGCAAAAGCGCGAAGCAGATCCTGCACCGCCAGCACATCTCGTACCTGGTGTCCATCGCCATAAATTGAGATGGCTTTGCCCTGCAGCGCGGAATAAATGAAGTGCGCCACCCACCCTTGGTCTTCATTGCCAAACTGCCGAGGTCCCGCGATACAAGACATGCGGAACACCACCGTAGGCAGGCTGTAAATGCGAGCGTAATCGTGAACGTACTGATCGGCAGTGCCCTTGGAGCAACCGTACGGAGAATAGAAATCGAGCGGCTGCGATTCCCGCACGGCATGACGCTCATAGCGCATGGTGCGAGCTGAGGCGCCATCCAGCGTCCCGATTTTTCCGTAGACCTTATTGGTCGAGGTGAAGAGGATGAACGGTCGGTTACCACTGCGGCGCGCCGCTTCGAGAATGTTGAGCGTCCCTCCGGCATTGACATCGAAATCGTTGCGCGGATCGTCGAGCGAGGTGGTGACCGCTACCTGGGCAGCGAAATGGTAGATCTCGGTCGCCGTCGCGGCCGCCTGGTTGACCGCGTTGGCATCGCGAACATCTGCAATGGTGACCCGCAGCCGCGCGTTACTTTCCGCCATTTTGTGTAACCACTGCAGGTTGTGTCTGACTTTTCCGCGAGAAAGATTGTCAAAAATGTGTACTTGCGCATTGGTGTTGGTCAGGAGGTGGTGCGCCCAGTTAGAGCCGACAAATCCGGCGCCACCGAATATCAGTATGGTTCGGATTGGTGCTGAAGCCTTCATGATTTCTATGCCACCAGACCCCGGGCTGTGAGCTGATCAAGAGCATCCTGAGTATGGTCATCCGCCTCTTGCGATTCCAGCCACGCGACCAGTTCGGCGACTCCTTCCCGAAAACTCACTTGTGGCCTGTACCCAAGGGCGCGGGAGACTCTGGAGATATCCGCATAGCAATGCCGAATATCACCGGCGCGGTACGTGCCTGCGATTTTTGGCTGGATATCTGCGCCCAGCATGCGTGCAATCTCGTGCGCGACCTCGGCAATGTTCACCGGTTGTCCCGAACCCACGTTGAGCGCCATTCCATCGGCTCCCGAAGAATTCAGAGCCAGCAGATTCGCTTGCACAATGTCGCGGACATTCACGAAATCGCGCATCTGCCGCCCATCCTCAAAGATCACCGGCGCTTTGCGATTCATGAGCCTGGAAGCGAAGATGGCCGCAACCCCGGTGTAGGGATTCGATAACGCCTGGCGCGGGCCGTAAATGTTGAAGTAACGGAACGCCACCGAAGCGATTCCGTAGGTCTGCCCGAAGATGAGCACCATTTCTTCCTGCGCCTTTTTGTTTTGTGCATAAATCGAAGTGCACTGCAGTGGTTTCTCTTCGTCTGTGGGCGCGGCCGTCAAAACTTCGTGACACGAGGGACAACGAACTTCCCAGCCCTTCTCCCTCAGTTGTGCGAGTGATCTTGGCGCCGGGGCAACCGGTCCGCAGCTTGGGCACGAATAACGCCCCTCGCCGTAGATCGACATTGAAGAAGCCACCACCAGTTTCTCGGGTGTAGAACGCGTGTCCAGGATGGCCTGCAGCAAGTTCGCGGTTCCCTGGATGTTCGTGGCCGTGTAATCAGAAATCTCGTACATCGATTGACCCACGCCGACCGCTGCTGCCAGGTGAAAGATCGCGTCAACTTTCGGCACAACTTTCTTGAGTGCATTCAGATCGCGGACATCGCCTTGAACGAACTCAACCTCGGACGAGAGATACGGAGGGAACCCGCCTGAATGGACCTGTTTGCTGAGATTGTCGAAGACAACGACGGAGTGCCCCTGCTGCAGGAGAGCATCCGCGGTATGTGATCCAACGAAGCCGGCGCCACCGAGTATAAGGATCTTCTTCATACGTCAGGCAAGACACGGCTGAGATGAGAGGAAATGGTAAGTAGGTTGCCACTCAGATGTAAATGAAACGGTATAACCAAGCTGTTAAACCGCTGCCTAAAAGGCGCAAGTTTTTAAACCGGTTCGGATACTTTGGGAACGCTCGACTCCTTAAACGAATACTTTAGCTGCTCAGCCGAAAAGGGACTTGTCTTGTGGCTTTTGCCCGGTGCCGCATATTGAGTGACGGCCCAGGCCGCGAAATCCGAGAAGTCCGAGGCGCGCTGAGGCGGGCTGGTATGATGCTTGGCCTCACCCAGATGTTCCGGAGTGAAGCAGAGAGTTAGGGTCACGCTAAACTCGTTCAACGCGCGCATCTGGTGATCGAACCAGCGTTGCGCCTGAGGACGGAAAGAATCTGCCCAACTTAGGCCGGTCCTTAGGTATTTCACCTTAAGGCGGCGCAACCAATCGAGAGCGCAATCGAGTCTAGGGTCCTCGAAATGAAACCACTGGCAGATACCCAAACCTTCCGGGAAAGAACCAGCCGCAATCTTGGGCGTGCCGTCTTCGCGCAGAAGGCCCATGTAGTAATGGCGGTAGTAGGCACTGCCTTCCGCTTCCTTGTGCCGGGTAGTGGCGGGCCACGCGGCAGGAAGATCGAACAGGCTATACCAGTGAATACGTTCCGTGATCGGCAGCAGTAGCTCGGCCGTTCGCTTCAAGCCGAAAGCTTGAACTTCTTCCGCGCCAAACGAAGACACTCCCGCTTCTGAGACCCAGATGGGTTTGCCGCGAGTAACTGCGCTGATTTCGTCGAGCTTCTTCGGCCAATCGTTAATCTGCCAGTGGTTCCAATCGAGAGGAAAACCGTGTACTGCGACCACATCAATAGCATCCAGCACGCCGTAGCTTCCCATCAGTTCCATGAACTTGGGATCAATGGGCGAGATCCCACCCAACACGATCTTGAGGTCGGGATTAACTTTTCGAATGGCAGAAGCAGCGAGCAGAACCATCTCGGCGAACTTGCGCCAATCCGGATCCAGGTGTGAAAGATTGTTGGGCTCATTCCACAGCATTACGGCTTCCACCATGCAAGTCCTCTCCTTCCTCTTCCTCGGGCGCGAGTTCTCCCGCGAATTCCAAATCCACGACGTAACGTCCATTGCGATGGGTTGATTCTGGTTGGCAGATCCAGGTCTCATGCTCCGGATGGGAAATGATCTTCAGGCCCGCGCTCCGCAGCATCGCCTCGGCCGCGCTGCGGTTCGGGATCCACCAATTGGTGGGATCGGAACAGTATTTCTTTTCAATGAAATACATGGCCGGAAAAGTGGGGTCCAGAAACATTTTGTCTTGCCAAAAAGAATAGTCCGATGCCCAAGAGCCAGTCTCATTGGAACCGCGCAACATGCTCTGGAAGATGAACGTACCCGCAGCTTTTTTCACCGCGAGGTCGAGGCCGAGCAGGGGATAACGAAGGTGGTAGAACACGCCCATGAAGACTACGTAATCGAACTGTCCGGGGATGGAATCCAGCTCGTAAACCGAGCATTTGCGAAAGTCGATGTCGAACCCCAATGTATCGGCCGCGAAGCGCGCCTGGTTCAAATAGCGATCATCCACATCGATCCCGAGGACGTATTCAGCACCCCGGCGTTTCATCTCGATCGAATAGAACCCGCCATTGCAGCCGATATCGAGAACCGATTTGCCTGCAAGCGACGCGGGAATCTCCTTGCAAATTTTCTGCCACTTGATGTTTGGAAAATCTCCCAGGAAATGATCTGGGGCGGTGTACACGCCGTTAATGTTCAGGTTATGGAACCACTTTCCCATTCCCTGAATTCGATGGGCAAGTTCGGCGGGATCGTGGAGGTCAGAACTGTGATGGCTGCCTGTGCTCACTGGCGACTCGCTTCCTCACGGATGACCCTTGGATGAACTGTAGGGCAAATCAGGATGGCGGGGAATCGAGAAATATTTTCCACCCTAACCTGGCAGTTACAACACGAAGGGCGGGTACATACATCCAAAGCTCATTCCGGAGGTTGCCGTGTCTCTCACGTCCGTGGTGCCGAGTGCAGAAGCGATGCCTGCAGGAGTCGTGAATGCGGTAGATGCGCGACTCATTGAGCAGGTGAAGAGGAAGCAGGTTCGGATCGCCGTAATCGGCATGGGGCATGTAGGCCTTCCCACGGCGCTCGGTTTTGCTTCCCTGGGCTGGACCGTGCTCGGAGTCGATTCATCTGAACCCCTCATTTCAATGATCCAGGCGGGTAGGGTACCGTTCTACGAGCCTGGGCTTGACGAGTTACTGAAGCAGCAACTGGGAA
>QHVR01000281.1 GCA_003223595.1 Acidobacteriota bacterium | reverse complement strand
CTTGCAACCCTGCCATGAGAACGACCGTGGGCGGCTGGGAAGCGAACTTCACCTTGGCGGTGTCTTTGCCCAAAATCTCCACTAATTCGTCGCGCAGAATTTTAATGACCTGCTCTCCCGGCGAGAGCGCGGTCATGACTTCCTGTCCGACTGCCTTGGCGCGGATGTGATCGATCAGCTGCTTGACGACTTTGAAATTGACGTCGGCCTCAAGCAGGGCGAGGCGGATTTCGCGCAGCGCCTCGTCAATGTTTTCTTCCGTGAGCGTGGCTTGGCCACGGAGGCTTTTGAAGGCGCGCTGGAGTTTTTCCTGAAGATTCTCAAACATAGTCAGATTTCTCTATTTTAGCAGCGCTGGAGCCAGGCCCTGTATTGAAACGACTCTCTCACCACAGGCGTCACAGAGGATACAGAAGGCTACGATTCGAAAACTTCTTTGGCTGCGAGCACCGTGTTTGTGTGGATGGTGACCGTGTCCTCCACATTCAAGGCGTAGCCGCCAGCGTAGGTGACCATCACTGGGATGTCTCGCGCTTTTGCCACCCGGAAGACTAACTCGTCTCGCTTCTTTAAGCCTTGGATCGTCAGATCCAGGCCACCGAGCTGGTCTTCGCGATATGGATCCGCCCCAGCAACGTAGCAGAGCAAGTCGGGCTCGAACTGCCGGAAGCCCGAGCTGAGGGCGTTGTCGAGCCAGGCAAGATAATCGTCATCGCCGATGCCGTCCGGAAGATCGACGTCGATTGAGGACGGCGGCTTGTACGACGGATAATTGTTGTGCTGGTGCAGCGAAATAGTGAAGACATCCCCGGCATGGGCGCCGCGCATGCGAGTTTTCGCCGCCCAAGCCTGATTCAGCGTCGATGCCGACGCGGATGGCAAGGGAAGGCTCTCAGTGCGCGTGCCTGCGAAGATGGCAGCGGTGCCGTTGCCCTGGTGAACATCGCAATCCACCGTCATGGCCGTGCGGATCTGGTCATCGCGCTGCAAACGACGGATCGCCACCGCAACGTCGTGGATCATGCAGAAGCCCTCGCCATGATCGGCATGAGCGTGATGGAATCCTCCGCCGATGCTGATGCAGACTTGGTCCTGTAGCGCTTGCTGAGCAGCCAGGATCGATCCACCTGCGGCCAGCCAGAAGGCGTCGACCAGGTCGCGGGAGTAGGGAATCTCCATCTCCATTTCTTCGCGCGGGCTCAGCGTCCCGGTCTTCAGCTTCTGCACGTATTCGGGTTTGTGGACAAGCAGTATGTCCCGATCGGTCGCAGGTTGCGGCTCAAGAAAGTCGCTGGCCTCCGCTACCCCACTGGCAATCAGCCGATCACGAATACGCCGGTATTTCTCGGCGGGAAAAACATGTTTGCCGATGGGCAAAAAATACGCGTCGCTGTAGACGAGCTTGAACGGGAGCATTGCGTCTTGATCATACCCTTACGACTGTCAATGGAGGGTCAGCGCTTGCGCTGCGATGACTCGCTCGGGACGATCTGCCGCCGCACGGGAACGATGGCTCCTTTGGAAGGGTCCGCGGCCGCGCTGGCCCGGGTCAGCACTTCCTGCTGGATGTATTGCACGAACTCCTGAATCTGGCGTTGCATCTCCTCCATGCGCTCGCGCATTTGCAGGATGATGGCCATTCCCGCGATGTTGACCCCAAGATCGCGCGCCAGCGAAAGAATGAACTCCAGCCGTTGCAGGTCTTCGTCGGTGTAGAGGCGCGTGTTGCCTTCGGTGCGAGAGGGTTTGAGCAGGCCTTCGCGCTCGTAGAGCCGCAGCGTTTGGGGATGGATGCCGTACATCTCGGCAACAGACGAGATCATGTAGGCTCCCTTGGATTTTCGCTTCGTCATGGAGTACCCACACGATTCTAGTGCACGGGTTCCCTTCCCTTCTACTTGAACACCCGTCCCCCGGGAGAATTGCGCCAAACCTCAAACCCGGCCGTGCATCGAACTGCCGGAGGTCGAAATGGACGAGAACAATGCCATCGATGTAGTGGAACATCTGATTGAAAGGTGCCGGGACGGGCAAAACGGCTTTCAAGAGGCCGCGGAGAAGGTTAAACGCACAGATTTGAAATCGTTTTTCATCGAGGTCAGCGCGGAACGCCGAGAATTCGCCGAAGAATTGCAGGCGGAACTCGCGCGACTAGGCAAACCGGAGAAAAAAGTATCCGGATCGGCGGAGGGTGCGCTGCACCGGGCCTGGGTGGATACAAAAGTCGCGCTGGGTGGCGATGATCATACTGTGCTCGATTGGCTGGAACACGGAGAGGATGTTGCGAAGGACGCTTACCAAAAAGCGCTTTCTGGTGCCTTGCCGTCGACCGTGGGCGAAATCGTGAGACGTCAGGCGGCGAGTGTGCAGCGCGTGCATGATCAGGTGAAGGCCTTCCGCGATCAGGCCAAAGCGGCTTAGGCGTAAGGCGCACTGAAAGATCACGGGCGATAAATTAGCCACGGATTGACACGGATCTTCGCGGATTTTTCCGTATGGATCCATGGAATCTGTGGCTTTGTTCTTATGCTGCGGGCTGCGGTTTCTTGGATTCAGCAACCGACCAACCGCCGGGCTTCAACGCGTGATTCAGGCCATAGGCTAGAACGCCGGCGGCAATCAGGATCACGCCGAACGCGAACGAACTCATCCCCAGAATCGACTCGTGCTCACTGCGGATCACTGAAAAAACGAGCAAAAGGACCGGCGGAATGCCGATGGCAATGGCTCCCAGCTTTCCGCCCGGAACACGGAACGGGCGCTTCAAATCGGGTTCGCGGAACCGGAGGACCGCCAACGCGAGGAACTCGAGGGAAAGGCTCGCCCCGTAAAGCAGGATGTCGATTGTCACCAAGCGGGCAAAGCCCAGTCCAAGGCACATCGCCCATCCAATCGCCAAAGCGATAATTGCGACCCATGGGGCGCGGGATTTCTTCTGCAGCTTTGCGAAAACTGCGGGGAGCATCCCGTCCTGCGCCATGGCCAGGGGAAGGCGCGAGTAGCTCATCACCAGCGCATTGAACATGCCGAAGGCGCTAATCATGCCTCCGAGGACAATCGCGATGCGCAGAAGCGGGCCGCCGACGAGGGCCGCGATGTCAGCCCAGGAACCGGTTTCCCATGCGGTGGCTTTCAGCCCAGTCATCCACATGGCCGCGAAGGGCAGAACGTAGGTGATGGCCACGATCGTGACCGCTACGAGCATGGCGCGGGGATAAGTCCGCTGCGGGCGCTCGACTTCAGTGGCTATCGTCGAGGCATTGTCCCATCCCATGTAGTTCCACATGCAGATGAGCAGGCCGCCAAGGATGTCGACGTTCGACGTCGTTGGCCGCGTGACGGCGTTGGCCAAAGCTCCGAGTTTGAACGGAGACAGCAACACAATCGCGATGAATGGGGCCGAGAGCGCAAAGAACAGCCAGAGCGACGTCAGGGAGACGACTTTCACTCCGGCAATATTCAGCAGCGCGCAGGCGACCACTACCGCCAGCGCCACCCACCATCCGCGGCTCCCTTCCTG
>QHVR01000280.1 GCA_003223595.1 Acidobacteriota bacterium | reverse complement strand
CGGAGACAATCGTTTTTGGGAACAATGGGACTTCAAGAATTTCCAGAGTGCGATCGATTCAACCTTTGCGGCGGAACGGTCGATGGGCCAGTACCAGGGCGTAATGATGATTCTTCCGCTGGGGGACACCCCCACTTACTTCAACAATATTCGCGCGATGTATAACTCGGCGAGCAGTCATGGAGTTCAGCTTCAGATCGTGGTGTTTCCCAAATGGAAGTTCGGCGGCGAGTATTGCTATCTGTACAACAGCAACTCGCCCGCGGCCTGTCCCGCGGCTTCTGGAACGACCACGGCAGTGGCTTTCCGAAAGCTCATAAAACTGATGAATTTCGCGCAGACGCTGAGCGGGCCGTGCACGGCAGGTTCCTACAATCGGAACATTGCGGTGTGGTATGGCTGGGGCGACTTTTCGCCAGGGTACGCGGCTCTGAAGAACTTTTGGCAAGCCCTTGGCAGACAAGGCTCGTTGAGCGGCTGCAACCTGCAAGCGGCATACATCACGTGGTTGGATACGCCTTACTCCGGTACAGCCGAAGTGCAGCAACTGCAGAAATATGTTGTGAACCAGTTGAAGCGGCCGTACTGGGTCAACACCGAGCTGTATAGTGCGGCGCAGATTCAAGCGAACTACTCGACGTATACGCCGTATCAGACCATCATTACGGGATATTGGGGTGCGAGCGATCTTACGAGTTGGGCGAAGGGCATGTGCGCACATTGGAACACGGCGGCACAACCGGTGCGCCTCGCGAGCTGGACTTTTTACGATATGGATTTGACCAGCTCGGAATCGTATCGCGCTTATATTAACGGCGGCATGGCTGCGATGAGCTCGATCTGCACGTACTGAAGGTTCAATTCCAGAGCATAGCGGAACTTCGCTCGGCAGGACAGCCGATAGCGGCTGTCCCTTACATGGGCTGAAAATAAAAACGCCCACCCTTGTCTGCTAAATTTCGAGACAAGGGTGGGTCACCGCCGTGAAGCAAGCTACTCTGAATTGCCGCGCTGCTCGGACGGGGTTGCGGTCAACTTTCCGAAGAGTCCGTCGCTTTCATCGTTGGGACCTGCGGTGAAGAAGAGTTCTGTGGCCAATCCCGAGTGCCCGGCGTCGCCTCCGAAGCTGAGAGCCCACAGTCCATCAATCATAAGCGGGTTGCCTTGCGTATCCAGGAAGGCACCTTCGTGACGGCCAGTGAAAAGATTGAAGGCTTGGATGGTGCCATCGCCGAAATTGCCGATCAGCAAGCGGTGGCTGAAAGGTCCAAAGTCACTGGGTGCCATGGCAATTCCCCAAGGAGCATTGAAGTATGCCCCGTGCTCCAGGCGCGAAAGCAGCTGGCCGGCGCGGTTAAAAACATCGACGTATCCGAGACCCGGGCCATGCGCTTCGTCCTTGGAACCGGGCGTGCGGTTGGCAAACGTAACGACAATGCTGCCGCCAACGTTCTGGATTCCGAAAGGAGCCCAGGCGCGCGAAAATCGCGGATCCATAAAGGGGAAGTCTTGTTGCTGCAGGCGCCGGAAACGCGTGTTATAAACCTCTACGCGCCCTGATGCGAAATTCGTTACGTAGAGCCGGGGACCTTCCCTGGTCATGGCCACGGCGCAACCCTTGAAGATGGCCCCTTCCTTGGAATGATCAACCTTCAGAACTGCGCTGGTGAGATTGACCGCGGGGTTCCAGCCCGAGATGGTTCCATCCTCGGTAACGAATAAGAACACCGCCGGCACGCCGGGGGCAAGCTCAAAGCCCCCGGTGAAGTTGAAAACGGTACCGGTGGGAGCAGATGGGGAAGTGCCGTCCTTCGGGGGAGGGATGGTTACGACGAGTGGACCAATCGCACCCGTGCTGTCGTAAAGGGTGGAAAGGCCGGTACCGTTGTCCGAGACCCAGAAGAAGGAACCGGTGGCACGGGAAAGTCCCCACGCGTTTACCAGGTTGGGATCGATGACTGCTGTGGAAGAGACCGAGGGGTTGTCGGCCGTGAGGTCGGTGCGCTGGTAGCGTTGCGCGAAAGCGACTGTACCAGACAGCAGCAGGATGCTGAGGGTTACGATTGAAGTGTGTCTGCAGGAGCGGCTGAAAAACTTTGACATTGGAAATCCTCTCGCGCTAAATCAGCGAGCCACAAACGTAGCGCCGCCGCGGGCGGGGATTGTCAGGGTTTTGTAAGAGTGTTGTCACGCGATGGTCAATTGCAAAGAGCGCTCAGCGCGAGTGTTGGGTAGGCGAACTCCTCTGTTTTTGGAGAAAGCAATTTTCACCACGGGGGGACACAGAGAAACACGGGGGCTACTATCTTCAATGCCGCGGGCCAATCCCGGCATAAGTTCAGGCAGTCACCCAGTTCGTGCGCTCAGTTATTGTGGGCGGCTCATACGTCTTGCCGCGCGCCAGGCGGCGCTCTTCGCGGCGGGTCGTCCAGAGAAAAACTGGGCCCAAGATCGCGGGCATGAAGCGCGAAAATATTCCCGATTCTTTCTTGAATTCCTGACGCAGAGCGCGAATCTGATCGCTGCCGCTGCGATTCACTTTCCTGAACTGGCGTTCCATGGCCCACAATGCGGAGCCGTAGACGCCACTCAAACGATTCATCTCGTGTTCGAAACGTTCTCGGACGCGAGCATCCGGAAAATCTTTGTAGCGCCTCCATCCCGCTAACAGGGTTCGCGAGATGCGGTAAAGACTGGGGCCGTTGATCTCGAAATCGCGCCAGAACGCCCAGTCTAAAAAGCGTTTCGAGTCGTCGCGGGAAATTGCGGCATGCTTGAAATTGAACTTGAACTGCCCATGAACGTCGGCGTAATCAACGCCGCTCAGCATGCGCCCTTGCTCCGACATCTGCTGGTAAAGCGGGGTTCCCGGGACCGGCGTGTACAGCA
>QHVR01000279.1 GCA_003223595.1 Acidobacteriota bacterium | reverse complement strand
GCTGCTCATGAATATCTGGAGAGGAGCCAGATGTTCGGCAAGATAGTGGTGAATCCCTGATACCGGCTCTTCACCGCATGAATCCCACTCTCAAACCTGTTGCGTGGTTTAAAATATATTCATCATGGCGCGCGAACTGAATTTTGGTCCTTATGTCGATGTCGAGGGTGGAAAGAAAGTCGTTCGAGATCTGACTTTCGGAAATCCGACACCGGAAGGCGTGGTCCTGACCACGCTCGATTCTGCCGTCAACTGGATGCGCAAGAGCTCGATTTGGCCGATGACCTTCGGTCTGGCCTGCTGCGCCATTGAGATGATGTCGATGGGGGCGTCGCGCTTTGATATTGCGCGCTTCGGCGCCGAAGTATTCCGGCCATCCCCGCGGCAGAGCGACTTGATGATTATTGCCGGCCGCGTGTCCAACAAGATGGCGCCGGTCATCCGCCAGCTCTGGGAACAGATGCCGGAGCCCAAATGGGTGATGTCTATGGGCGCATGCGCCACCTCGGGCGGCGTATTCCAGAACTATGCCCTGGTTCAGAGTGTGAATCAGGTTATCCCCGTTGACGTGTATGTTCCCGGGTGCCCTCCGCGTCCCGAGCAGTTGATCTATGCTATTACGCTGCTGCAGGAAAAGATCCAAAAGGAACGTGGCACCATCAAAAAGGCGCTAAACCTGACGTAAAGCTCGGCGATGAGCCGTTGCGGCGACAACGGATCTTGCCGACCCCTCACACCAGAGCATAACCCCAGGAGAACGGCCACCATGGCCTCTTTCGCGGCAACTCACTGCCGGACCGGGGCATCCTCATATTGCGATATGCTGTGCTCCGTTTCAGGCACGGCGCTATAATCGAAGCCAGTGGTGGGGTGGTGTATGGGTCACCTTCGCAGTATTCTCTTTCCCGTTTCCTTCGTTACCGTAAGCTTGATCCTGGGGCAGGCTCAACAGACTCCCGCACCCCAGCCGGTTGCCGCATCGGTTCCCCCTGCTTCGGCCACCCTGCAAGGACAGGCGCCATCCATCCCCGCCAATGCTCCGCACATGTCAAAGGAGACCCGCTATCAAATTATCCGCGATTTCGAGACGCAGCTTGTGTATTCGCGCACCGCGTTTCCCATGGGAAATAAGGGACTGATTCTCCGGAATGGCACGACCACGCCCAACGGGCAAAATTTGCAACAGTTGCTGGCATTGTGGGGACCTTCGATTAAGCCCGGTGATCCGGCGCATATTTCGTATATTCGTATCAAGGACGACCACATTCATTTCGATCTGAACGGCGGTCCGATTCATCGCAAAAAATGGTATCAACACGTTCAAATTTCAGGGGCCAATGGCACGCCGGTTCCTCTGTCGAAGGACCAAGAGGTCAATAACCCGCACGGCAGCTATCTGGATGTTTACTTTGACAAGTACGTTCCGGAGATGAGCGCGGCTCAACTGCGGGAACTGCTGTTTCCGGTACTCGATTTCAATGCGAGGAACAAAGAAGAGGCCTATCTCGATACCGTACCTCCGAAAGTAAAAGAGGCCATCCAGGCGCATCACGTGCTGGTCGGCATGAATAGTGAGATGGTGATTCACGCCGTCGGCAAGCCACCCAAGAAAGTGCGCGAGCGGGACGCAGATACGGAGTACGAGGAGTGGATCTACGGCGAACCTCCGCATGATGTAGATTTCGTGCGGTTGGTGGGCGATGAAGTGGTGCGCATCGAGACCATGAAAATTGGCGGCCAGAAGATTCTCCGCACCGAGAAAGAAGTCATTCTCAAAAAGCCCGATCAGGAAGAAGAAGCAAAGAGGCAAGAAGAGCAGGTCCGGCCAGCGAATGCGCCCAGCCTCCGGCGGCCGGGAGAAGATGCCGAGGATGCTCCCAAGCCCGCCGATGGAATTGCCCCTCCGCCGCCACACATAAACGTTCCTCAGCCCCAGGGAAGTCCCGGTCCGGGGGATAATGTGGGGCACCGATAAGATCGTAGGGTTTACTTGCGAAGTTATTTCCTGGCCTTCTCGTCGGGCACATCCGCGAACGAAAAAGCCAAGGAAACGTTGGCGTACTCTTTCCCGTCCGCTTCTACATAGGGGTACACAAAGTAGTTCAGCGGCTTGCTGTCTTGCGGCGGCTTCAGGCGCAAATCCCGTCCCATGCTGAACTGCACCCGGTTGGTGTCGTGCGAGCCAAAGAAATAATCGCGCTTGTCTGGATGCTTCCAGGCTTCGGAAATGTCCACCGGAATCCATCCTTTTCCATCGACATAGAAATCGGACCAGCAGTGATATCCGGCAATCTCGCCCGAATGCTTGTCCTCAGGGAGGGGGAAGCCAATCTCGAAGCGCGCCGGGATGCCTTGCGACCGCGCCATCGCGATGAATAGCGAATGGAAGTCGGTGCAGTTGCCCTTTTTGGCGTCGCAGGCATAGAGAACGTCCCCTCGGCCCCACCCCGTACCGGTCTTTTCGTAACGCATGGTCGTGAAGACGTAATCGTAAATGGCACGCGCTTTATCCAGCGGCCCAGCTTTATCCTGCGCGACTTTAGCTGCCAGATCTGCCGGCGTGCCCGTAATGGGGACCAGTGCGTCCGGCTGTAGATCTTGTTCACGTTCTCTCGGCGTGAGAGCCGTCTTTACCAGATGAGGCGACGGGTTCAGCGCCCTACGCTCATGACGCACGATATCGTACTGAATATCGAAGTGGAGGTCGGGTTGCTGGGCATTCCCCTCGGCGAAGTAGATCTCGTTTTCATACTTCGATTCGCGGGTCTTCTTGAAAGGCAGATCACCCTTGGCCGAAATGATTTTCACGTCTTGAAAGGCATCGGACTGGGCGGCGGGAATCCAAATGCGAAGTTTCTTGCCGCCGGTACTGTTCACCGTGAATGCGTAGTGAAAAATAAAATGGCGTGACTCCTGCGCGCCAGCGCAACCAGATAGAGCCAAGAGGCAGAGGGAGAGGATGATCTTGCGCATAATCAGCTTCCTTTTTGTGGCGAGGAATGAAGTTGGGGAACGAGGCACGGGAGGTCGATCGAGCCATCACGTGAAAGTGCAATGGGCATGAACAAGAAGATGCATCACGTCGCGCCAGGATGCGCTAATTTGCTTTTGCGGATCTACCGGTAATTCCATATCTATCGCTTATTGGCATTGCCGAGGACATCGGCATCTTTTCCGGTATGAGCCTTGACTGCTTCCAGGATGCGCAGGTAATCGTGCTTGTCCATGCGCAGGACGTAGAACTTGCGGACATTCTGCGGGTCATCGTAGTCGATCTGCAACCAGTGGCTTCTCCCTTTCGTAAGCATCATCAAAGCTCCGATGCCAAGCGGCGCGGTCGCCAGTGTGCCCTCGCTGACGCGATGAAGCTTGGTGTATTCGTAGGAAAATTTATAAATCCGGCGATAAGGAATCGTCAGACCCGGAACTTTGGTCGGACGTATCTCGACAGCCTGGTTCTGATCGCTGAACGTCAGCACTGCATTGACCGGCTTTCCCTTCGAATCGGGCAC
>QHVR01000278.1 GCA_003223595.1 Acidobacteriota bacterium | reverse complement strand
CAGAACACTGGAACTTGAAGAGGAATCGTCCTTTCCGTGTTTCGCGTGAACACTCAGGGAAGCCGGAGGACCGGAACACACATCGCCTGCAGGACTACCCACGAAAGTAGACTTGCAAATTTCAGAGATCACAGACTTAGGAACAAACTCTAATGCATGAGCGACGCAATATTGATGTCGGGGACGTGCTCAGCCTGTCCATGGCCGGCGTGGAACCAAAACGGTAACCAGCTTTGCACAGGAACATCGCGATTGAGCAGTACTTCCGCGTGGCAAACACGAATTCCCGTTTTGAACGAGTTGCATGCACTTTGTGACATCTTCCCTTGTGCATGGCATCGCCCGTTCCTACAATCACGTCATTGCAGCTTTCATGCGCCTGGAAGCTGCTGGTGAAAGGGATTTGCCGTTGTCAGCTGTTGCCACTTCGATCGCGTTCGACGTGCTTATCGCCGACTCCAGTCGGATGCAAGCGCAACTGCTGGCAGCCGCCCTGCGCCGCCATCCCGAGCTTCATATCGGTTCCTGCCAGATGAATGCTGCGTCGATTCTTCAATCGGTAGCCATACGTTATCCACAGGTGGCTTTACTGTCGTTCAGCGCTCCCGCCCATTTTGCCGACGAGATTGGCACGCTGCGGCGTTTTCATCTCAGCCATCCGGGGATCGCAAAAATCATACTGGCCGATTCCAGCAGCCGCGATCTGGTAATCCAAGGCTTCCGCTCGGGGGCAAGAGGGATTGTGTCGGTCACCGACTGCAATCTTCGCGTGCTCTGGAAGTGCATTCTTCGCGTCTCGGCGGGGCAGATCTGGCTCAACACGGAGCAACTGAACTGGCTCATCGAACTGATCTCCGAAACGCCTTCCCTGCGCGTATTCAACGCCGCTGGTCATTCGCTTCTCACCCCGCGCGAGGAGCAAGTCGTGGCACTGGTGGCCGAAGGACTGAGCAATCGCCAGATCGCCATCGAACTCAGGCTTAGCGAGCACACCATCAAGAAGTATCTGTTCCGCGTTTTCGAAAAGCTTGGCATTTCCAGCCGCGTGGAACTGGTCCTTTATGCCGTGCACAATGGACAACCGCGCACCGCCGAGTGGCTGCCGGCGGCGGCTGGACTGCCCGGCTGATGCTTGTTCGAGGATGCTGAATCGCGCACGCGAACATCGCCGCACCTGCCTGAAGTTGATGTTTCCGCAGTATCGATAATGACAAGCCCCGCCGCGCCCCTGTATAACTTTGGGCGATCTCCTTGTCCGAACCGACTCCCAATCCCGCGCCGCCGCTCAAAGCCCGCCGTTGGAGAATCATTGCCGCCGGATTACTGCTGCTGGCCCTGGCACTAGTCGTGCTCTACACCAGCCGCGCGGCCTTTTACAGCCCGCTGGCGCTGGTGGTAGTGGGAGCTATCGGATTTGCCGCGCTGCTCTTGCAACTCCGGCTGCGAAAGGATTCGCTGCCCCACGCTCATGCTCCGCTCTGGCTGAACCTGCTGGCGCTGCTGTTTGCCGCCGCCGCGCTGCTCACCGATGTTCTGCATCTTAGTCCGGCATGGATGCTCGCATCCGCGCTGGCTGCGGTCATCTGTTTTGCGATTAGCGGAATCGTAGTGCTGCGTGAATTGCGCAAGCGGTAATGCTGTCGTAGCGGTGCTAGCGCCGGAACTCCACCGCCAATGTGGTCTCGATCACGGCGGGCTCGCCATTCAACCGATAAGGCTCGAATTTCCACCAGCGCAGCGCATCCATCGCGGCCTGGGCCAGAATGTCGGGACCATTCAATGGACGCATGTGCACCACCGCGCCATCTCTGCCCACAATAACATTCAATACGATAACGCCCTGCAAGCGCTGCTTGCGAGCTTCTGCCGGATACACGGGCTCTACCCGGTGAACCAGCAACTTCTGCATGATTTCTGGCGGAACCTGCGCCTTCGGTTTTTCCACCGAGGCTGACTGCGTGTTCCCGGCGCTCGGCTCCAGTTCTGCCCAGGACCGGCTCCAACGCCACCAGAATCCCGCGGCCGCGAGCAGAGCCACAACAGCCGCAACGAGCAGTACTCTCCAGCGCCTTTTTCGCTTCGCGACTCGCCGCCCTCCGCCTCCACCAGCATGGCGAAAATACTGGCTGCGTGCCTCAATTGCCGGTTTTGCTTTGCCGTTCACCACACCGGTACCGCTCCCGCGTTCGACCGTGGGCTTGCTTCCTTTGGCCCAGTCGCGAATGGTGTTCCGCTGCTCGTTCGAAATCGCGGTGAACTCCAGGCCATATTGCAACTTATCGTGATACCGAACCGTGGCTCGCGTGCGCAACGGATCGCCTGTCGCTGAAAGCCGAATCTCCACACCGACTGACTCCCCGGTGACCAACTCACCCGCGACGATCGCGCCCATGCCGCGTTCGCACACATTCAGAGCGCGCCCGGGCAGCGTATCCGGAATGCCCGAACGCAGCACCGTCACATCCAGCGGCACCAGCATCCGAAACCGCGGCACGCGTCTGCGCGACGGCCCCGACCATGCTGCGGGTTGTGTCTGCGCTGCCATTCCTAAAGGTGCCTCTCCCGCCAAGCCCGCTCGGCTCTTACCGCCTCAATTCAATAATCTCACTCCCGCGCGCCAACAATGCGACGCTGGCCATCCCAATAAACAACCCGTGCTCCACCACCCCAGGCATCTCACTCAGCTGCCGACCCAATTGATCCGCATCTCGAATCTCGCCGAATCTGCAATCCAGAATGTGATTGTTTTCGTCGGTGATGTAAGGACTTCCATCGCTGTTCCTGCGCAAGTTGACCTGCGCCCCCAAAGCGGAAATCCGTTTCGCGATAAGCGCCTTCGCGAATTTTATGACCTCCACGGGCAACGGAAATTTCCCCAGCCGTTCCACCCGCTTCGAAGCATCCGCCACCACGATCATCTGCTTCGTCGCCGAAGCGACAATCTTCTCACGCAACATTGCTCCCCCGCCGCCCTTGATCAAGCGCAATTGCGGATCGACTTCATCCGCTCCATCGACCGTAACGGCAATATCCTGACATTCGTCCAGCGTGGTCAGCGGAATTCCCTGACTCATGGCCAGGTCGCGCGAACGATCCGAAGTGGGAATTCCGCGGATGCGCATGCCCTGCTTCACTTGCTCCCCCAGCAGCTTGATGAAGTAAGCCGCGGTGGAACCCGTTCCCAGCCCCACCACCTGCCCGTCCTGGATAAATCGCAGACTGGCCCGGGCCGCTGCCTCTTTTTCCTGATCGTTTGCCATTTTTCCCGGTGTTCCTCGCTCGTTCGCCTATCGCTCAGCATTATTCCACAGCCATGACGATCAAGTTGCGATCATTCCGTAGAGCCGTGGCCAGCTACGTCTCTACGAAGCGAGTCGCCCGTTCGAGGTAGACTACTCGCGAGGAAATGCAAATGCCAAATGGTCGAGGCA